>DAOTTY010000087.1:0-8995 GCA_034437575.1 Anaerolineae bacterium
GGTATAAATCAGCGCGGTGGTGATATAACTGCCCATCCCCGGAACGAACTCTGCGGGCAGGCCGCTGTACACCCGGATTTGTGACAGCAAGCTGACCAGGAAAGTAACGATAACCACAACGATCAAGCCATAACGGAGCAAACTCAAACGCCCCGCAATATCGCTTTGCGTAACCTGAAACATAAAGATACATCTCCTTAGTGTTGTGAACAGACATAAACAATATACACGTCGTAAGGGTTTCGGTCAATTATTTGCAAATTTTAGCATAAAACATTACTTCTTGTGTTACCCACGCTGTGACAGCGCTTATCCCTTCCATTTGGGCGACGGTGCAGCCAAACTGAGATGCTCATGGATTGCCAGAACAACAGGTGAAATCTGCCGGATGACTCTATTTTCGTACATCAACCGCACGCGCTTGCTGATTGCCCTGCTGCTGCTGCTGGTGGCCGGGGTAACGTTCGCCCTGCAAAGCTATAATGTGGGCTTCTGGGGGGAGCGTCACGGCTGGACCAGCTCACACAGCCTGTCGATTATCCGGCGGGCCATGCCAGAAAACCGCTTTGTGGGCTATTCACTGGCCTTCCGCGAGCAAGACGGCAGCGTGACGTATGAATACTTTGACCGCTACCCGGTCTTCTTCAGTGCGGGCATGAACGCAGCCCTGTCGCTTGTGGATGACCTGCCCACACAGATTTACCTGTCGCGGCAGATCATGAACGGGGTGCTGCTGCTAACGATGATTGTGGGCTACCGGCTGGTGCGCCTGTACGTGGAGAATCGCTTTCTGGCGCTGGGCATTACAGTGCTGTCGTTTTCAAGCTACTATCTGCTGTACTACAAAGACATGCCGGACTTTCATCCGCCGGTGGTGCTGGGCTTTTTGGCGCTGGCCTACAGTGTGGCCCGTTACAAACTGCACGGGGAGCAGCTACAGGTTTATATGGTGAGTGCGGCGGCGGTGATGCTGGCGTTTGGCTATTCGATTTTGTTTGCGCTGGCGGTGTGGCTGGCGGTGGATGCCGTCAACGTGCTGCGGGAGCGCGAGGGGGCGGGCTGGCTCGGCCTGCTAGGGCGGCTGCTGCGCCTGGATGCGCTGTGGGCGCTGGCCCTGGGGGTACTGCTAAGTGCGGGCGCGATTGCCTACAACGTGAGCGCGGAGGCGGCCATACGTGGCGTGCCCCTGGCCGAAACCAGCGTGGTTGATAGCATTTTGCGCCGGATACCGTTCCTGGAGACGGCAGTCGATAGCAATGCTCGCGCTCAGGCAGCGACGACGGGCGTTGTAGGCTGGGTGCAGTTTTTCATCGTGGAGTTTGAACGGGTTATCAAGTGGTCGCTGCCGCTGCAAGTCGGTGGCCCGACGGGGGCGCGCTTTGTGCCCGGCCAGGATGACATGCAGGTGCGCTGGTGGATCATCTATCTGGGCGTGCCGATGACGGTCACGACGCTGTGGTGGGTGCAGCAGCAGCGCGGCCCTCACCGTGATGTGGCCACCATCACCGCGCTGTCGCCATTGGTGTTCCTGTTCAGCATGATTAACCTCACGTCTGTGCATGACTTTGTGACTATGTATGGGATGGGGTTTACGCTCATCATGTGGACGGCGCTGCTGGGTTGGGCGAGGGCGCGGCGCTGGCTCGTCGCTGTGATTGTGGTGGCGGCATTGTTGCTCTATACCGCGTCTAGCTGGCAGGTGAGGGCCACTCAGCAGGCGGAACTGGTTTACGGGGCACCTTACACCTACGACTTTGACCGGATGCGGACGGCCATCAGCGGGGAAGACAACACGATTTACCTGGACTTCCGGCGGCACAACGCAGAGTGCGTAATTCGTAACTGGCAGTGCTACGCGCTGGGCTACCTGCTGGGCAACAACTACCTGTCGCACTATCCTGACGGCGCGGACTATGTGCTGTCCCCGCGCCCATACTACGCCACCCAAACGTTTCTATCCCCCGGTGAGGCGTTCCGGCTGGCGTGGGCACCCACCCACCCGGATAACGAGGTGTTATATCTGCTGGATATGGCGACGGCAGCGCCGCGCACTGCCCCGGATGCCAACGAGATCACAGTGCGGTTTGGCGATGATCTCACGCTGCAAAACTGGTCCATACACGGCAGCGTCAACCTGCGCCCGTGTGAGCGTGTGACTATCGAGAGTGGGTGGCGGGCCGAAGCAGACCCCAAGCTGAACTACAACATGCAGGTGGTCATGGTGGATGGCGACGGCGGGCGCGTGACCGACTTCAACGCGCCGTTGGGGGCCGTGGCAACCAGCCTGTGGGAACCGAACCGCTACACCGTCGATGCGCGGCCTATCCATGTGCCGTGTGACACGCCGCCAGGCGAGTACCCGTTGGTGATGGGCGTTTACAACCCGGATACGCTCGAACCCGCCCCGGTCACGGGCGCAGAAGGTGCACCGCTGGGCAATCAACTGTATTTGACGACTCTGTTTGTCGAATAATGGAGGGCAGCAGTGTGTAGATAAATCTTTCGCAAGAAACCACCCCATTTGTGTGTGTCGATGATGTAAAATTACTCAAGACATCATATAGATTTACTTTTGAAACCTTACTGTCAGGAGCCTACCCTTATGCAACTCGTCACCGACAACGCCGCCGACATCAGCCCGGAGCAACTGGAAAAGCTGCCCATCGAGCTTCACCGGGTTTCGCTTGCCCTCACGCTGGACGGCAAAACCTACGAGAGCGGTGTGGACATCAGCAACGATGCGTTTTACGAACTGATGGAAAACAGCGAGAACATGCCCACCACCTCACAGCCTGCCCCTGGCGACATTGCCGAACTCTATCGCCGGATTGCAGAGCAGACAGGCGACAGAGATATTCTGTCTGTGCATATTTCCAGTGGGCTTAGCGGTACCCCCAACTCAGTGCGGTTGGCCGCGCAGCAGGTCAAGGAAGAAGGCATTAACGTGGAACTCATCGACACGATGACGCTATCTGCGCCGGAGGGCTGGCAGGTGGAAGCTGCTGCCTATGGCATCGCTGCCGGGTGGAGCTTTGAGCAAATCCGTGAGCATCTGACTAAAGTTCGCACCGTGTCTGACGCGGCGTTTACCCTGCCCACCCTGGACTACCTGATTCACGGCGGGCGCATCAGTCACCTGTCGGGGTTGGTGGCGTCCACGTTGGGCATTAAGCCGATCATCGGTGTGAGCAAAGAGAAGGGCAACTACGAAACCCGCGCCCGCGTTCGCACCTTCAAAAAGGCGATCACTTCAATTGCAGATACCCTTGAAAACACACACGCGCCGGGCATGAAGCTGCGGGTGCAACCCCTTCACGCGCACAACCTGGACGCGCTGGAGAAGATGAAAGCCGCCATCAGCAAAAAGTACGACGTAGAGTGGATGCCCCCGGTAGACATCGCCCCGGTGTTAGGCGCTCACACGGGCAGCGGGCTGGTGGGCTGCGCCTGGGCCGCCGCCGATGACTTCCCCCGCTTGCCGTCTGCATAAGGCGACCCCCTGAACGATGGGGCACCCCAAACGTCAATATGACGGTTGTGCGCCCCACCCGCTGCGCGGCTAACTCTCATTTGAGGCTTATTCAGCGTTAGCATCAAGGCTCATATCGTAGGGTTACCCTACCCAAAATGCAGTCGTTACCGGGCAGGGAACCTAACCTATGATTACAATCAAATGGGGCAAGGACGACAAAACCGTTCTGCTGTACGAGTTTGAAGGTAGCTGGTCTATCGAAGACCTGACCGACGCCCTCGACGCAGGCGTAGAAGTCACCAACCGCTACGAACACGAGATGGACGTGATTGTTGACCTGTCCAGGTCGGGTTGGCCTAACATCCTGGGCATGAACGTGAACAAAGCGTTTGGTAAGGCCATGGGGCGTGGCGATGAGCATTTGGCAGACAAAGAAAATGAGGCGGGCATCATTGTGATTGTTAGCCGCAACCCGATCATTCGCGGCAGTCTGGCATCCATGATGCAAGTGTACAAGCGCATGGGGGATCGCATCGCCCTGGCCAACACGCTGGACGAAGCCAAGCAGACGGTTGCTACCTACCGTGAAACGGGCAACGCGCCAGAGCGCATCAGCGCATAAGGCCACCTGCCGCAATCGTGATTCATCACAAAGATTTGGGTGATGTTTTGACGCGAATCTAGTGGTATCACGGCGACATTCGTACTAGAATGTTACTAGTGACGGAAGGTACAAAGGCACTGTCACCATTGATGAAAGCCGAAAGGGATACCCCATATGGAGAACCCCGACGTTAGGCAGTTGCTCGCAGAGCTGCGCGACTTTGACAAAGAGCGTCGCCGCAAGGCCGTGTACAAACTCGGTATGGTAGGTGGGGACGACGCGCTGCGAGCGTTGATGATTGCCGTTGAGGACGAAAACGAAGACGTTATCGTCCGGGGCCGGGCCGCACAGATGCTAGGGAAGCTGCGCGACAGCCGCGCCGTCGTGCCGCTTATCACGGCTCTCAAAGCCAAAGGTTATCAAACGCCGATCCATGCAGCGCAAGCATTGGGCCGCATTGGTGACCGCCGTGCCATTGTGCCACTGCGCAAACTGGCAGATCAGAACGATAACGACCGTGCCCGAGAAGCCGCTGAGTGGGCGCTGAGCCGGTTAGAAAGCAAGCCACCGGCTGCCGAACAGAACACAACCGACGACATGGAACCCGTCCATTAGGGTGACGGGTTAACGAGCAAAGATTCCGCTGTCAAGGGATGGGCAGCCAGCGTGCCGCCTCCATCCCTCACCAGCCAACCTTATATTGCATCCACACTAAGGCCGCGCTAGTTTGACCTTGCGCGTTTCCCCAAAATCCACCTCTTAATATTGCTTCACAATACCCTGGCAAGTAGACTGTGTTTCAGAAGCACACGCTGATTTCCAATATCAGGGTTCTACGTGTGCTGACTTGTCAGCTTAGACGGTAGAGCATCCGATGACCGACACGTTACTGTTAGCCATGCTCGTTATCTTGATAGGCGGGGGACTGGGGGGGTACGGGTGGCATCGTATCCGCGCAGCCCGGCAGCCACTCACCGACCTGCAACACCTGCACGATGGTATCGTCGTGGTTAACGGAACCGGAGCGATAACCCAGGTTAACGCGCAGTTCACAGCCTATACCGGCGTGCAGGATGCGGTTGGTAGGGCCTACCTTGATGTCATGACGGCGTTGCAATGGCAGGGCAATCTCCGTGAAGTTAGCGTATCGGGCCGCGTCTTACAGCCCGTTGAGTCTGTTTTGCCCGGTGAACGCGGGAAGATCGTCGTCTTCCGCGATGTCAGCCGCTATGCCAGCGCCTTCGCCCGCATGGAAGAACGCTTAGAGCGTCTCAAATCGCTGCGGCAGGTTCACGACGAAATCAGCGAGTCAATCGAAGCGGGTTCTGTGCCGTTGTTCGCGCTGGACGCAGCCCACCGCTTGAGCGGTGCCCAGGCCGGGTTTTTGGCCCTGCACAACGAAGCCGGGCACATGCAGGCGGTGGCAGTCATTGGGTCGTATAACAAAGCCCAGGTTGACGCTGTGCTGCGAAGTGGAGGCGGGATTGTGGGCCGGGTGCTGCGAAACGGGCAGGCTGAGCGTGTGCTAGATGCCAAAAACGACCCGGACTACAACCTCGTGCTGCCGCAGACCAACGCGCTGATGATCGTGCCGCTGCTGCGCGGTGAAGATGACCTGGTCGGGTTGATTTTGCTGGCCACCCCATTCCCTGAGCGGTTCACCGACGACGTGTTCCAATTGATTCGCGTTCTAGGCAATCGTATTGCGGCATCGGTGGAAAACGCCAACCTCTATCAGCAAACACAGCAGCAGTTGGCCGAACTCCAGCAGCGCCACGAACAGATCACCCATCTGGAACAGCTTAAAACCGACATGATCCGGCTGGCTGCCCACGACCTACGCAACCCGCTGACCGATATTTCGCTGCGGCTGCAACTGATGGAACTCAAGCTGGATGATGTTGAGGCTGTAAAGCTGGAAATTGAAGGATTGCAGGACGCCACTAACCGGATGCGCCGGATTATCAACGACATCCTATCCCTGGAGCGCATCGAGCAGGTTGCCCAAACCAGCATCGCAAATGCCGCCGTGGTGAACCTGTATGAAGAGGTATCGCTGGTGGTGGATGCTATGCAAGGGGACGCGGTGCGGAAGTCCATCCACATGACGTTTGAAGCCCGCCAGCAGCCCGCCGCCCATGTTTTGGGTGAACCCACCCAACTACACGAAGCGATAGAAAACCTGGTAGGAAATGCCATCAAATACACCCCTGATGGCGGCACCGTCGCGGTGCATTTGGAAGCGGAAGCGGGAGAACTGGTGTTCCGCGTGGAAGATACCGGCTACGGCATCCCGCTGGATATGCAGCCGCGCCTGTTTCAGCCGTTCTTCCGCGTCCGCACACGAGAAACCAATGCCATCGAAGGCACGGGCCTGGGGCTGCATCTCGTCAAGCGGATTGTGGAGCGGCACAACGGTGAGATGATCTTCCACAGCGAGTATAGGAAGGGCAGCACGTTCGGCTTCCGGCTGCCGTTGGCCCCAAACCGCAACGGTCACACGGAAAACCACCCGATTGTGTAACGTGCCCTAAACAACGCGCAGAAGTTTATGCAATCTCCGGTTGCGTAGGCCGTTGCCGTCACGAATAATCACACGATTATTATGCCAACCCAAAGGATATTATTTGTGGCCACGCTCACCCAACCCACTGCTGCCCCCCTGACTCGTGAACGCCGCCTGCCCAATGCGCGAACCCTTGTGTTTGCCGTGTTTTTCATTGTGGCCGGGCTGCTGCTGATTACCCTGACGCCGACCTTCATCGCGGCGGATGCCGTCACCGGGGTGAACTTCGGCCAGAACATGCAGTCCCTGCTTCAGCGTGACCCCACCTTGCCCGTGCCCACCGTGCCCTATGCCGTCGTTGTGGGCATCATCTACATGATGACGGGGGCGGTTGCGTTCATCCCGGCGGCAGCGCAGCGTGACGCGCACGCCGAATTGCACTACACACGGCAAATTCTGCTCATCGGCAGCGGCATACTGATTATCCCTACCGTGTTGATTTTGGCGGCGGCGAACAACGATTTCAATCTGGCCGTGATGCTGCGGGCCTCCCTGCGGTTGGCCACACCGATTATCCTGGGGGCGATGGCGGGCATCTGGACGGAGCGCAGCGGTGTGGTGAACATCGCCATTGAGGGCATGATGCTCACAGGAGCGGGGGTGGGTTTCGTCGCACTCACGCTGATTGCACAGGCCGGTGCGAACACACCCACCAGCCAGCTTGTAGGCGTGGTTGTGGCGATTTTGGCGGGCGGGGCGATGGCCCTACTTCATGCGTGGCTTTCGATTACGTTCAAAACCGATCAGATCGTCAGTGGCACGGTGATTAATATCGCGGCCATTGGCCTGACCAGCTTTTTGCGGCGTGAGGTGCTGCTGAGCAGCGAGGCCGGGACGCAAACCCTGCCCGAACTGCCGCTACCGGGCCTGTCACAGATTCCGCTGCTGGGCGAGATGCTGTTTCAGGGTAAGCCGATTTTTTACGCGATGCTGGTGATTGTGCCGCTGACGCACCTGATTATGTTTTACACCCGCTGGGGCCTGCGGACGCGCTCTGTGGGGGAAAATCCGCACGCGGCGGATACGCTGGGCATCAACGTAGCCCGCACCCGCTGGATGAACGTGTTCATCGGCGGGCTGATTGCCGGGCTGGCCGGGGCGTGGTTTTCCATCGAAAACACGGGCGTGTTTGAAGACGGCATGACCAACGGCAAGGGCTTTATCTCGCTGGCGTCGATGATCTTCGGTAACTGGATGCCGTTCGGGGCGATGGGCGGCGGGGTGCTGTTCGGCTTTAGCGAGGCCCTGGGCGACCGCTTCCAGATTTTGGGGGTGCCCGTGCCGTCGCAGTTTGTGCAGATGACCCCCTACGTGATTACCATCATCGTGCTGGCGGGGCTGGTAGGCAAGTCCACGCCACCAAAGGCGGTGGGGCAACCCTATGAGAAAGAGTGAGGGTGCCCTAAGTATGGTGCCGAAAAATAGTAACCAATGACAATGGGTTAAGTTGCAAGTAAGTGTTAGATTCGCTGCCCCTGGAATACGTGCGGGGATTTTGTTATGCTTGTTGAGAGGTTGAGTGGAATCTCAGCAGTTTTCCTATAGTATTTTATCCCGAAGGGTAATTGCAGTGGAGGGCGGCTTCATTTATCGTTAAAGCTACACTAGCGGACACTTCGCACTCTAGCGAAGCTACAGACCATCGTCCATCACATCAGGTTCGCTATAGAAAAGGAGTTTTTCACCATGCTAAATCTCGTTATTAACCTCATTGGTTGGCTCATCGTCGGGGGATTGGCTGGCTGGCTGGCCAATGCTGTTATGAAAACAGGACGCCAGCGCGGCCTGTGGTGGGACATCGGCCTCGGCCTGTTGGGTGCCGTTATCGGCGGTTATCTGGTGCGCCTGGCTGGGCTTAACGTTGATTTCACCGGGGCAGTCAACCTACCAAGCCTGGGCATTGCGTTTTTGGGGGCAATCGTGTTGTTGGGCCTGCTGCGGTTCGTGTGGGGGCCGAAGGCCACTGCCTAAATCCAACCTATAGCGGCATTCAGTGGATTTGGGTGCTTAACAGGCCGTGCATCAGGCTTTTACAGTGACTGACTGATGCACTCAACGTAGCAGATAAGGGAGGGGCGACCCGTAAAATATTGCGCTTGTGGCCTGGAAGTTTTACGGCGGAGCAAAGCAGTTTTTCGAGGAGAAACCCCTCTAAATGTTGTTTACCCTTTTGGCTGACGACGCCATCGGCTTGACCGGCCTCGCTGACAATATCGAGCAAAAAGCCCCGCCTTTATCTACGAGAAAACCCCGCGAGTTACGCCCTTACCAAAGCCCGCTACAGCCTGCCCGGTGACGAGCATAACGACCGCATCCCCGACCTATCATTTACCACCAAAGCACACGGGCCGCT
>DAOTTY010000088.1:0-12192 GCA_034437575.1 Anaerolineae bacterium
TGTAACTAATGGATTTCGTTTAGCAATCCACTATACTGGCAGCATACCAAACCGTTTGTTCGCAACAGCGCAGGGGGCAATCACCAATATGGCGAAGATACTCATTATTGACGATGAAGAGCTAACGCTGGAGATGCTGTCTACTTTTCTTCAGCTTTCTGGTCATGAACCCCTCGGCGCAATTGACAGCCACCAGGGCTGGAGCCTGCTGGACAGTAACTTGCCAGAGGTCATCCTGCTAGACATCCAGTTACCTGACCAGAACGGGTTGGTCATGTGCCGGGAACTGCGCCAGCGGCCCGACACCGCGCAACTGCCCATCATCATGATCTCCGCTCATGCGCCGCCCCTGATTGACGAAGCGATGGACGCGGGCGCAACCGGCTACCTGGCCAAGCCGATTAACCTGAAAACGCTGCGAACGGCCCTGGATGAGGTGGTGGAAGTTTAGCTAGACACCTGATCGACAACGCTCTGGGTCGCTTCTTTCGCGGTTTGCTCGCCAGAAATAACGGACACAAACGCGGTTTGCAGCGCCCGTGCCACCGCGCCGTTGGCGGCATTAGTGGCAGGCAAGTTGGGGTTAGCCAACAGTTCAGAGATGAACGCCAGATACTCGCCATCATAGGCTTGCCGTACCGCGCTTTGCTGTGAGGGGATCATGTACAGCGAACGAATGTACCGGGCCTGTCGCTCGGTTTCCATCATCCAATCCAAAAAGTCGGCCACAACCGCCTGGCGGCTGGGGTCTGTGGTGGACATGACCCACATCCAACTGTCTAGCCCGGTCAGTGCCTCGCCAGATGATGTGGGTATCAGCCCAACCGGGATTTCACCGCTCTCATTCACTAATTCCAGGTATAGCTGCGAGCCGACAACCGCCGTTGTGTAGTCTCCACTGGCCAGCAAAGGGCGATATTCAAGCGCACGGGCGTAGTCCAGCACTTCATCCGTAATCAGCCCACGCGCTACGGCCTCTTCGTAAAACGTTAGTGTTTCTAGCAAGGCGGTTTCGTTGAGTTCTAAACTGCCCGTGTCGCTGATGGCCCCGCCTGCCGCCATATACTGCACCAGGAAAACCGTACTCAGGCTGTTGTCACGCTGGGCTGGGAACAGCAGGGCAGTCGCGTCCTGAAGGTAGCTGCTAAAGCGCGGCGAGAGGGTCGTTACCTCGTCTGCATTATAGATGATGTGTTCCACCTCCAGCGAGTATGGCAGGCCGTACAGTTGGCCATCATGCTGGCCCAGTTTGAGGGCTGCCGGGTACAGGTTGCCAATCATTGCCGTTGGGACGATGCCTTCTAGCGGTAGGATGGCGCTGGCCTGGGCAGCACTGAGCAGGTCTTCACGGCGCATGAGGGTTAAGTCGGGCACGACGCTGGGGGCCACGTCGCGGGCAGAGCGCAGCGTTTGCAAAATGCCGCCTGCATCGCGCACGCGCTTGCGCCGCACCTCAACTGGCACGCCGTTTTCGCTGGTGGCAAAGGCGGCAATCTGCTCATTGAGGATGTCCGTCACCCCCTCGCCACTGGTGGTGGGCATCAGCACATCGGGGATCCACAGCGTCAGGCTTTGTGCTTCTTCAGGGGTTGCCTCTACGGTGGGGATGCTGGTTGGCGTCAGCAACTGGGTGACCTGCTGGACTGGCAAAGCGGTAACTTTGGCTGCGGGTGTGGGTTCCACCTGGAACTGCGAACAACCACACAATATCACCAATATGATGCCCCACTGTCTAAAACTCGCGCTCATCGTTGTCCATCCCTGCGGTTGCGTTCGACGTGGCTGCATTATAGCACTGCTCATCACCGTAGCATCCCCCCCAGCATTTGTTAAAATGGCGCACACCACCTACCCGACGACCACCTTGTAACAGGACGACCTGCCCATGCGCCTGCTCATGCTCAACAACGAATATCCGCCCATTGGCGGCGGCACTGCCACGGCCAACTACTACGTCATCCGGGAGTTTGCGGCGCGGGGAATGAACGTTGATTTGGTTACGTCATCCCCTACCACGAACCAGTACGAAATCGAAGAACTGAGCCAGACGGCGCGGGTGTTCCGCATTCCGATTAACAACCTCAACCCGCACTATCAAAGTGAGCGGGAACTGTTGACCTACATCTATCGCGGATTCTGGTTTGTGCGAACGCTGTACCGGGGCGACGCCCCCAAATATGACCTGTGCCACGCCTGGAGCGGTTTGCCAGGGGGGGCGTTGGCGCTGCTGCTGCGCTGGAAGCGCCAATTGCCCTATGTGGTTGGCCTGCGTGGTAGTGATGTCCCCGGCTACGATGTGCGCTATACGTGGCTGTACCCGTTCCTCAAGCCGCCGCTGGCTGCCATCTGGGGTGGGGCGAGTGCTATCACCGCCAACAGCTACGAACTCCGTAATTTGGCGCATCGCTTCCGCCCCAACGAACATATTGAGGTGATCCCAAACGGGGTGGATTTAGAGCGCTTCGCCATCACCAACCTGCGCGACAAGAGCGACGATGAAACGTTTAACATCCTGTGTGTGGCCCGCCTCGTAGAACGCAAAGGCATCAATGACCTGCTGGACGCGGTGAAGTTCATCCGGCAGCGGCGCAGCAACTTCAAGATGATTTTCGTCGGGCGGGGCGATAAAGAGCGCGAGATGCGGGCCAAAGCCGAGGCCGATGGCTTATCGGAGTGGGTGGACTTTCGGGGGCATTTGCTGCACTTCGATGTGCCTGCCGTCTACAACGAGGCGGATGTATTCGTGCTGCCGTCGTTCAACGAAGGCATGTCTAACGCCGTGTTAGAGGCGATGGCCAGCGGCCTGCCTATCGTCACGACGTACACAGGCGGCACGTCAGAGATGCTGCGCGGCAATGGCATCATCGTCCCGATGAAGTCACCGGATGCGATTGCCAGGGCGATTCTCGAAATTTGGGATAACTACACCCTGCGCCAGTCGTTGGGCGCTCGGTCGCGGGCCATTGCGGGGTCGATGACGTGGGCGCGTGTGGCCGACGACTACCTGAACCTGTACCAGCGCACCCTGGCGGCAGTCGGCGCGGGGGATAAGTTGCAGGCCATGCTGGGTTAGCTGCCCTAAATCGAGATGATGCGCTTGGCAACCTTTAGCTGCTTGGGGAACACCGGCAGGAAGTCTGCCAGGGTGTTGAACTTACCGCTTTCGCGCTCGCTCAGGTAGCGGTTTAGCACATGGATGGCCCCCGGCAGAATCTTCACGTTGTGAATTTTCGTCTGCTCTTTGACAAAAGCTCTGGCTTCACGCGGGTCAAGCTGCTCCAGGTAAATCGCAATCGCGGCAGTGACGAAAATCGTCACGAACTGCTCGCCCCACGTCGGGTACAGTGCTTTGAACTGGTCACTGACGGGTAGCTCACTTTTGGCCGCTTCAACCGCCACATCCTGATGCGCTCGTAAGTAGCTAAGCAGCATCATGCGCGTGTACTGCGTTAGCGTCACACGGTGCAAATAGGGCTGGTCTTCATCAAAGGGCCAGGGCGGGCTGTCTCCCCAGGCCAGGCGCGGCGGGCAAATGGCCACCAGTTCCTTATTACCCACGCGAATGCCAATGTCGCGGTCTGCGGGCAGCGAGATATTGGGGATAAAGATCAGGTTTTCTTCAATAGGGCCAACGAACTGCGCCAGGAACGTTTTGAACTGCACGCCATCCAACATCCGCCGGGACTGATCTAGCGCGTCATCCCACAAGGCCGCTTCTTTGCCCCACCAGTCAGCAAGATGGGTCTTTTCGTAAAAGTCCACCAGTTGCAGGTTCCAGTTTGCCGGAACCCACCTGGGCAGCTCATCAATTTGCAGGGATGGCCAGGGTAGGTGTGCCACCAGCGTAAACAGCGCTTCCAACGGGGCACCACCGTCTAGCAAGCCCTGTGTGCTTTTCACCACATCATGATTGCTAAACTCGCGCAGATAGCGCATGGTGGCGCGGGCGTGCGCATGGGTGCCGTGCGGGTGCCGTGCTTGTGCCTGGGCCGGGAAGTTCGTCGCGGCAAGCACAGCAGACATCAGCCGATAAGAATCGTCGATACGGATTATAACATCGGTCATGCTGATCGTGTCCAGAATTGTGCGGGATGAGGCAGAAAGTTGACACACCACACAGGCGAGCGAATGGCTAAAGCTACTATACTGTCATCAACACAATCCGGCAACTCTATGGCGGCTGAATACTGGCCCTAACAACCGCAGGCTCGCTGAATTTGTTCAGCCGCTTCTTGCGTGATCCAGCCCCTGGCCGCAGCATGTTTTGCCGCAGCGGCGGTATCGGCCACCAGCAGCATATCCACACCCATGTCGCGCACCTGCTCGGCAATCTGTTCAGTAGCGCGGGCGCGGTCAGGGCGCTGCACATCTCGGATGTAAACGGCTTGAACCCGATTGGGATGGCGGGACACCACCTCACGGTAAATCAGAGGGTCTTTTTGGCCGCTGTCCCCAATCAGGATAAACGGCAAATCCTGGTACAAGGCTATCAGGCGCAGGATGTAATCCAGTTTATGATCGAGGTGATCGGGTGGCGTGCGCCCGTGGGCGCTCAGGCCCAGGTTCCGCAGGTAGATCGGCCCCAGCGGGATGTTGCGGACGCGGTAGAAGTCTACAATCACGTCGTAAAGGTTCCAGGGGCTGCTAGACACGTAAAAAATCGGGTTAAAGGTGTTGTGAGTGCCCTGGCGCAGTGCCTGGTAAAATTCCGGCACCCCCTCGAACGGCAGGCGGGTGTGGGCATTGTAAAAGATGGTGTTGCTAAGCATCCTGAACACATTGAGTACATCTGTTTGCACAACCGTGTCGTCCAGGTCACTCACAACGGCGAACTGGGCATCGCGGGCCGGGGTGGCTATCTGCCCCTTTGCAACAGCGCTTTGTGTATCCAACCCATTAACCGGCGTGTCGATCACTTGCAGCATGACCTGCTGCCAGTTGTCATCTGTTAAGGCATCCTGTAGGGCAAGTTCCACCATAAAAAAGCCTTCGTCGTCGCAGGTAACCTCCTGTGTGTACGGGCCAATTGTCGCTCGCACCCGTGCATAGGGGATTTCGCTGCTGTCGAAACGGCGATAGGTGTTTTTGAAGTTCGTCCAGCGGCTATCGGCCTCAGTGGGGGGCTGAATATTAGCATCAAACAGCACCCGCCCGCGCAGCAGCAGCCTATCTCGGTTGGTGTGACCGATGTATGGCTGAATGACCGGGGCGCGATGCGACCCAAACTGCGACCGCAGCGCGGTTCGCAGGGCGTCAAACGAACTTTCAAGGGAGGCCAGGCGTTTAGTAAGAGCCACCTGCCAACTCGATGTCATGTGAATGCTCCAGGTTGCTCAGTGTTCCCCACTTCAGTATAGACGATTTTCGTTAACCGCGTGTTATTTTTATCCCCCCGCTACACCATTATCCGGCACGGCAAGCGGTACATATTCCCCTTCCCACCATTCGGGGAACGGCGCGATTTCGGGCGCATTGAAATAGTGATCCAGAATGCGGCGTACCATCGGTGCCGCCACTTCAGACCCCTCGCGTGAGCGCTCGCCCATTGCCACAACCGCGATTTGCGGGTCATCTGCCGGGGCATAGGCCACAAACCACGCCTGCGGGTAGGTGGTGGTTTGGGAGGTGCCGGTTTTGCCGCAGGCCCGGTACGGCGGATAAACCCCGTTGCCATCAAACACGCTAAAGGCCGTCCCTTTATCCGGGTTGCTGGTTACGTCGCACATGCCACGCTGAACCGCCGCCAACGCCTCCGGTGAGAGGTCAAGCGTGCCAACGACGGTTGGCTCCCCAACGGTTTGCCCACCCACACGATCCACCACATAGGGCTGGTAAAGCGTGCCGCCGTTGGCTACCGCCGCCACCATCTGTGCGACCTGTAAAATCGTCACCTGTGTGTTGCCCTGGCCGATGGCGTTGTTAATGGCCTCGTCAACGCTTTGTGGGACGGGCAGCGCACTCTGGGCTTCCTGATAGACGCCGATGCCAGTGGGGGCACCCAGGCCCATCATCTCGGAGTATTCCACAACGATGGCCGGACTGCGTTCCAGGTACAGGCGTGCCCCAAACTCGTAGTAGAACGGGTCGCACGATGACGTTAGCGCCTCTGACGGATCAACATAACCTGTTGCGTCTAGCCCGTCGGTAAAGCGCCAGTCCAGGCGCGGGGATGAAGCATCCCCAAACTCCACACGGCCATCCCAGGTGAGGCCGCAGAAGAAGGTGCCATCATTGGGGTCCATCAACCCCTCGTTGATAACCGCCGCTGTTGTTACGATTTTGTAGACAGACCCCGGCGAATAGCGTTGCTGCGTCACACGGTTGGTAATGCTGCCGGTAATTTCGGCCAGGCGCGGGCCACGGTCAGGCGCGAAGCTATCCGGGTTGAACAGGCCCGGCTGAAAGGTGGGGTAGCTTACCATTGACAAAATAGCGCCTGTGTTCACGTCAATAGCAACGGCCCCGGCACCGGGGGAAATATCCGGGCGGCCCCAGTTGTTGATGGCGTAATTGTAGGCCCAGGCCACCGCCCGTGCCGATTCAATTTGCAGGTCGCGGTCTACAGTGGTGTACACTGACTGCGGGGGGGTGCCCTCGGTGCGGCCCAGTTCCGCCAACACGATGCCACCGGGTTCGACCACACGCAGCACACGCGGCGGTCGCCCGGCCAGGGCACTTTGATAGGCAAACTCAATACCCGCCAGCCCGACGAGATCGTTTTCACTGTAGCCCCGGTTGATCCACTGGGCGCGGCTTTCTTCTGGCACCGGGCCGATATACCCGGTCAGGTGGACGGCAGCGCCCTGCCCATAGTATTTGCGCGTTTGGCGGGGAAGGATCGTCCCGGCGTCGCGGGTGGTGCCGCACACCTCAGCAAGCTGCTGCTGATACTCGATTTCGACTTCCTCGTCTATCTCACCCACATAAAAGTTAGCATCTGCCAGGTAGCTTTGGAACAGGCTGTCCAGGTTGGTGGTGCGGGTATACAGCAAATCGGCCAGCAGGCGTTGGCAATCTGCAACGCCGTTCATCGTTTCTTTGCGAACCCAGATGGCCGACACTGTACCGCCCTCTTCGACAAGCGGCTGGCCGCTGCGGTCGTAGATGTTGGCGCGGGCGGTGAGTTCCGTGTCCACCCGTACTGCCGCATCGGCTGTGTAGCCGTCAAAGATGTCCATGGTTGACCAGGCCACGCGCCACTGGCCGCTGTCTTGCACCAACCGCATCGTTCGGTTGGTGTCGGTTATTTCACCGAACAAAGATGTTGTGAGCGTCACATCGTATTTGACCATCGCAGAGGTGCCCTGCTCGTGAATGTCATGCACCGTGAAGCCCACACCTTCCAGGCCAATGTTTTCGTTAACGGCTTGATAGTAACGGGCGAAGGCTTCTGGCGTGTATAGCTGCTGGCTGCGGGCGCTAACGCTGCTGTACATGGCATCAAGGTTCTGGGTGTCCCACGCGGTCAGGAAGCGCTCAACAGCGGCACGCGGCGCGTTGCCCAGCGATACGGCACTGCTGCCCGGCTGCTGCGCCCCGAACTGCTCTACAGCGCTACAGGCACTTAACAAAAGCCCCAGGGTTGTTGTGGTCAGGATCGTTCTAAGGATTGGCATTGCACGCTCCGGCCATCTACGGACTCTGAAGCCCAAATCATAGGAGCGGCGGGCACTTCTGTCTACCGCTGTACGCTACGGCTGGTCTACGCTACTGGCTTTACCCGGCCAAACCGATTGACGGCAATCACCCCCGCAATAATCAACACACCGCCCACAAACGACGGCGCACCCGGCACTTCCCCCAGGCGCAACCAGGCGATAAATGTCGCCAGCAGCGGGATCATGTACAAAAAGCTGCCCGCAATAGATGCCGGAATCTTCGACAGCACATAGGACCAACACATATACCCCACCGCGCCGGGGAAAATGCCCAGGTAGATAACGGCAACGGTGCCGCTTGTCGTGGCGGTTTGCATCTGGCGCAGCAGCCCCGGCAAAAAAACGAGCATCAGCGCCGTCCCCATCCAGATGGCGTAAGTGGTCGTTCGCAGCACGCCGTACTTATCCAGGTAGCGCCGCAGTGTAATCGCATAAGCAGCCCCTGCCAGTGCGGCTAACAGGACCAGCAGCGCATACACGTTCAGGCCGACCCCCTCTTCCCCCACCAGGCTGATGACCCCCACGCCCGCAAAACTCAAGGCAATGCCCCCCCAACCAATGATGGTGAGGCGCTCCCGGCTGAACAGCAGGGCCAGCAGGGCAATATAAACGGGGGCCGAGGCAATCAGGAAGCTGGCCACCCCCGGCAGCACGCGCTGTTGCCCCGCATTCAGCGCGATGTTGTAGAGCGTAAAACCGAAAAAGCCAACGACGGCCAGGCCGGGCAGGTCGCGCCAGTCGGGTAAGGGGGTGCGCCGGATAAGCATGTACACGGCCAGCAGTACAGATGCTGTTAGATAGCGCAGTAAAGCCACACTATACGGGGAATAGCCGCCTTGCAACGCCACGCTGATTTCCGCAAAGGCAGATGCCCACAGCAGCAGCGTCACACCTGCGGCCAGCAGGCTAAGGCCAGTGATAGGTGCGTCGGTGCGGTTTGCAGTGGGTGCCTGCTGGGTCGGGTCGGTTTGAGTGAGGGTCATGATGTCGGGTGCATTTCACTTCGGGGCGGCTTTTGCCCTCATCCTAAATCCTTCCTCCCACACAATGTGTAGAAGGGTGGCGCGAAGCGCCGGGGGGCTGGTTTTGCACCCGCTTGAAATGCACTCCATAGTGTCCTTTGCATTGTTTCGCTTAGCCAATGCAGTTATTCTAAAGGATGGGCGAAAGCCACCCTATAGCCGCCCAAATTGGTGCCAACCAGCCAGGGAGCCACATGCCAACACCGTTCAGCCACATGCGGGCTGCGATCAACCTGCTAGATGACAGCGACCTTCCCGCCAACATTCGTGACGCCCTGATTGCCGAGTATCCGGCCTATGTGTTGGGGAGTGTTGCGCCAGATGCCCGCGTAGACGCCCCCGATCCGCGTGCGGCTACCCACTTTTACGCCTACCAGCGGCCCATTGAGCGGCACCCCTGGCTCATCATGTTGGACGAGTATCCGCAGCTCACGCCACCAAAAAGTGACGCTCACCGGGCGTTTTTAGCCGGGTATGTGGCGCACCTGGCCATGGACGAAGCCTGGACGCTGTACATGCTGGAACCGCACTTTGCGGGTGGCGACTGGGGGGGCAACATCAAGTATCGCTTTTTTGTGCTGCATTTGCTGCTAACCGATATGGACATCCGTGATTTGGCAGCCCTGCCCGCTAGCATCCACACCGCGCTCCAGCAGGCCGAACCGGACGACTGGCTGCCGTTTATACCCCAGGCCATTCTCACGGACTGGCGCGAACTGATCTACGAGCAGATCAAACCCGACGGCGCAAGCCAGACGATGGCCATCTTTGGCAAGCGGATCAGCCGCAGCGCAGACGAAATCAACCGGCTCGTTCACGATGAAGCGTGGATGCAGCGCGAACTGTGGCAGCACGTCCCGCGTGAGGCGCTGGCCGACATCGAAGCGCAGATGGCCCGCCACGCGCATCACGCGCTGGTTCGCTATATGCGTGAGTACAGCGGCCTGGTGGATGTATCCCGCTAACGGGTGCCCTCGTGCTATACTGACGCCTCAATTGCTCATCCAACCAACAAAGAAATCACGATATGCCAACGACGATCAACGTAAAGGATATTGCCCAGTACGACGGCCAGGAAGTCACGCTGCGCGGCTGGGTGTACAACAAGACGGGCAAAGGCAAACTGCACTTCGTCCAACTGCGCGACGGCACAGGTATTGTGCAGTGTATCGCCTTCAAAACAGAGATGCCCGAAGACGATTTCGAGACGGTTAAGGGCCTAACGCAAGAATCCTCAGTGGTGATTCGGGGCAGCATCCGGGCTGATGAACGTGCCCCTGGTATCCCCGGTGGGTTTGAAGTGGGCATCAGCAGCATTGAAGTGATCCAAACGACGGCGGACTATCCCATCACGCCCAAAGAACACGGCGTCGAGTTCCTGATGGACAACCGTCACCTGTGGCTACGCAGCCAGCGCCAGTGGGCTATTCTTCGCATTCGGGCAACGATTATCAACACGATGCGGAACTGGTTAGACGACCAGGGCTACCTGCTGGTAGACACGCCCATCATCACGCCCGCCGCGGGTGAGGAAACCACCACCCTGTTTGAGATTGACTACTTTGGTGAGCAGGCGTACCTCTCGCAGACGGGGCAGCTTTACAACGAGGCCAACATGATGGCCTTCGGCAGGGTCTACTGTTTTGGCCCCACCTTCCGGGCAGAAAAGAGTAAGACGCGCCGCCACCTGATGGAGTTTTGGATGCTGGAACCCGAAGCGGCATTCATGACGCTGGAAGAACTCATGGAAATGCAGGAGGCGTTCATCGCGCATGTGGTGCAGGTCATCCTGGAAAAGCACCGCCCCGAACTGGACATCTTAGAGCGCGACGTAAGCCGCCTGGAAGCCATCACCGCACCGTTCGAGCGCATCAGCTATGACGAGGCGGTGGCGCGGCTGCAAAAGCAGGTGGAAACCAGCGACGACCCCGAACAGAAAGACCTGCTCAAAATCGAGTGGGGCGAGGACTTCGGCAGTCCGCATGAGACAGCCATTGCCGAGATGTTCGATAAGCCGGTGTTCGTCTATCACTACCCAACAGCGATTAAGGCGTTTTACATGCCGCCGGTTGAGGACCGCCCGGAAATCTGCCGCAGCGTGGACCTGCTGGCACCGGAGGGCTATGGCGAAATCACAGGCGGCAGTGAGCGCATCTGGCAGTCGGACCTCATCGAGGAGCGTGTGGGGGAAATCGGTATCCCGCGTGAGGCATATGCGTGGTATTTGCAACTGCGCCAGATGGGCACGGTTCCGCACGCAGGCTTTGGTATGGGCCTGGAGCGCACGGTTGCGTGGCTGTGTGGCCTGCCCCACGTCCGCGAAACCATCCCGTATGCGCGGATGCTCAACCGCAATTACCCGTAGGGGCGCATGATGAACAAAGTAATTGTTTTGGGCAGCATCAACATGGATGTGGTGGTCACCGCCCCGCGTCACCCGGAGCTGGGCGAAACGATTTTCGGAGATGGACTCCACTTTATCCCCGGCGGCAAGGGGGCGAATCAGGCGGTGGCAGCGGGCCGCCTGGGTGGTCGTGTTCAGCTTGTGGGGCGGCTGGGTCAGGATGCCTTTGGGAACAGCCTGCAAGCCTTCCTTGATGGCGAATCGCTCGACCTGACCTATCTCGCACGGGTGGAAGATGCACCCACCGGCACCGCCCTCATTACGGTCAACAGCCATTCAGAAAACACCATTGTCGTCATTTCCGGGGCGAACCAGCGCATCACAGTTGAAGACGTGGCTGATGTGCCCCTTGGTGCGGAGGATGTGGTCGTTTCTCAGTTTGAAGTGCCGCAGCCCGCACTCAAGGCACTGTTCCGGCGGGCGCACACAGCCGGAGCAAAGACCGTATTGAATCCGGCCCCGGCATCAGCGTTCACCGATGGGCTGCTGCCCCTGATTGACTATCTTATCGTCAACGAAACGGAACTGGCGTACCTTTCCAGCAGCCCATTGACGGACGATGAAACACAGCTAACCGCACAGGCCCGCTCCCTGCGCCACAGCCCGCAACAAACGATCATCGTCACGTTGGGGGCGGCAGGGGTGCTGTGCATCGCGGGGGATGAGACGCTGCGCGTGGCAGGGCGGCAGGTCAAGGCCGTAGATACAACCGGCGCGGGCGACTGCTTTGTGGGCGCTTTTGCCGTGGCCACAGGGGAGAGGCAGCCGCTACAGGCCGCCCTTGAATTCGCTAATCTGGCCGCGTCCGTGAGTGTGCAAAAGCTCGGAGCGGCGGTTTCTCTGCCCTATCGCAGTCAGCTCAACGGCGGGTAGATGCAAACGCCTGACGTGAAATTAAAAAGCAAACTCAGTTGAGCATTGAAAGAACTGGACATCAATACCGAAGCGAGTCCGCAACAGATGTTTGAGCAAATGAACTGTCACTTTGGCGATGACACGAGTGGCCAAGCCGATGACGGTTTTCGCCAAAAGCCGCTCCAGATTGCGTCCGGTGTTCTGAAGTTCATGAAAAACGCCTTCGATTCGCTCACGGACACCGTTCAACAAC
>DAOTTY010000089.1:0-11666 GCA_034437575.1 Anaerolineae bacterium
GGAACACCGCCGAAGGCGGCACAAACCCCTCCCTCCCGCCGCGTAGCGGCGATAGTGGGGGAGGGGTGGCGCTTTAGCGCCGGGGTGGGGGGCAAGCTGAGCAGTTACACAAAAACTTGCCTTTTCGGGCGCTTTGCGTCCGAAAACATGGGTTCAAAGGGTTCCAACCCTTTGCAGGGGTGCGGGGACAGCGTCCCCGCGATGTGAAAACTTGACTTTGCAATCGCCCTACTGCTGCACCCAACTAGAGCGACGAAAGACGGAGGGCAGGTCATAATGATGGACAACGGCAACCTGCTAATGCCAGAAGACGACACCCCGGCCAGGGCAGACGCACGCCGCAACCGGGAGCGGCTGTTGCAAACGGCACAAAAACTGTTCGATGCAGACGGCGTTGAGGCTGTTTCCATGACAGCCATTGCCGAAGCAGCAGGCGTTGGCAAAGGCACGCTCTATCGCCACTTTGCCAACAAAACCGACCTGTGCCATGCCTTGCTGGACGAAGACATGCAAACCTTGCAAGAGCGTGTGCTGCTGCATTTGCGTGACCATCATGCAGAAAGCCCCCAGGTGCGGCTCAAGTGGTTTTTGGCTGTCGTGTTTGAGTTTGTGCTGCGTAACGAGGATTTACTGCTCGTTGAGTCTGATTTGGCGCTGGATCATGTGGCCCACTTGTGGTGGCGTCAGACGATAGGCGGCCTGCTGCACCAGGCCACCCCCGGCGGCGATGTGCGCTACGCCACAGATGTGCTGTACATCATGCTGGACGTTCGCACCATACGGTTTCAACGTGATACCGTCGGCCTTGATGCAGACGCTATCCTGAGCGGGTTGCAGGCTACGGCAGGGCGGTTGATTGGCCTGCCCGGTTAGCGGGGTGCCTCTTCTTCTTTCGGCCAGCCAGCAGCAAATAGGCGTACATCAGTGCCCCGGTGCCCAACCCCGTTGCCACTTTAATTGCAAAGGGCGCATCTGACGGCGACAAAAACCCTTCTATCGCACCCGCCACCAGCAGCAGCAAAATCCCCACCACCACCAGCGCCGCCGCCCGCCGCGCATAAAGCGCGACGCTGTCGCGGCGGGTGAGTGCGCCAGGGTGAATCACTGCCCAGCCGATTTGCAACCCCGCCCCGCCCGCAATAAAAATCACGGAAAGCTCTACCACACCATGCGCGAACACGAAGTTCGTTAGCTCGTAGCCCAGGCCATAGTGATAGGCCAACCCCAGCACCGCCCCGATAAACACCCCATTGAACATCAACACATACACCGAAAAGATGCCCAACGTCATGCCGCCGCCGTAGGCCAATAGGGCCACGCGGATATTGTTCGTCGCAATCTGCGACATGGCCGAGGGCCGCTCCGCTGGTGGAATCTCCGTCCAGATGGTCTGGTTGGCAAGCTGCTGGCGGATTGGCCCCAGGCCGAGCGGCTCCGCAACAGCCGGGTTCACAAACGCCAGCCGGAAGCCGATGATGAACGGAATCACAAACAGTAAAAACCCCGCCAGCGTGAACGGCCACGTTTGGCGAAAGGTTTGCGGGATGGTATGCGTAAAGTAGTCAAGCAGGTTGCGGCTGTTCGACACATCTTCCTGGTAGATGAAGGTGTGTGTGCGCGTAAGCAGTTGATTCAGCACGACGGCCACCCGCTCAGCGGGGAAGTCGCGGCGGGCCACCGCCAAATCTGACGTAACCGCCCGGTACAGTGTACTCAACTCGTGAATTTCATCAGCCGTCAGTGGGTTGCGGCCCCGGTGGCGGCTGGTCAACTGCTCCAACCGCTTCCAGTCGCCTTCACGCTGCCGGATGAACTCACTTACAGACAGATTTTGACCGTACATCAGCCGCTAGCTTTCACCGTACAGGTCGGCCTCAATCTGCCGGATTGTTTCCTCAATCGTCAGGTCGTCGTTAATCATGGCCGTCAGCCCACGCCGGATGGCCCCGTGAATGTCGCCACTGTCTGAACGGTATTGCAGGGCATAGGCTTCATCAAGCGCATTCTCAAGCTCTGCCTGGAACAGCGTCAGGCGGTCAACATCTTCGCTGTAGTTCAGGCGAGATGCGGTCATATCGTCAAGGTGGCCGGGCAGCAGCAGGTTTTGCTCATAAAACGAGAGGAGGTTGTCTTCCTGCGTCAGGAACTCGACAAGGTTTGACACACTTTCGGGCTGCTGGGTCGGGTTGAAGGCAATCACGCTGGTGCCCCCGATCATACCCGTGCGGCCACACGGCCCAGATGGGTTCGGAATGGGTTCCCACTCAAAGTCGCTAATGCGGTCATCGAAGTTCGCAAGCTGCCAACTGCCGCTAAAGTAAAAGGCCACCTGGCTGTCAATAAAGAACTCGTCCGCAGGCATCCGCGTCTCTGCATCTGCATCCCAAATCTCCGGCGGAATCAACCCTTCATCATGCCAGGACTTTAGCAGTTCTGCCGCCCGCCTAAAGCCCGGTGTATTGATCGTCACCTCACTTGTGAACGGGGCATCCATGTCAATGTAAGTCGCACACAGGCTCAGGCTTGGCCCCCAAAAACGATGGCCACTGGGGTCAAACGCAATGGCATATACATCGTGGTCGCGGTTATCTAGCGCCACCTGAACCTGGGTAGCTGCTGTAATCCACTCCTCCCAGGTGATGCTGCGGTTTTGATAATCGGGGATGGGTACCCCGGCGGTTTCCCACATCGTGCGGTTGATGTACGGCCCACTGATGGTCATGTCAACCGGGTAACCGTGCAGGCCGCCATCGTTGGGGTCGTCGCGCAGGCTGTTGTGATAGCCCTCACGAAAGCGGGCTTCCCAGGTTTCCGGGTCGTTCAGGTAAGGGCGCATATCCAGCAGATGCTGACTGTAATTGCTGGGGATGTTGGTGCGGGCCAGGTCAGGTACAGACGGCGTACCTATCGCGTTTTGCAGTTCGGCATTGATCTCTTCAGGCGTGCTGACCACGCGCAGGTTTACCGTCACACCGGGGTTTTGCTCTTCAAACGCGCCAATCTGGCGGCGCAGCAAAATGCTTTCCGTACTGTCGTCGTACCACAGGAAGTCAAGTGTAACAGGGTCTTCCGTTTGGGCACGAACCGTCGCGCTAAGTAGCGCCCCACTCAACAAGGCAAGGCACAGTATACGAATGATGGCTCTCATTTAGGGGGCTGTCTCCACAGTATCCAGTTCAGTTGTTGTTGTATCTGTCGTGATCGGGGCCGTTAGCTCGCCGCCCAGGTCATCTGGCTGGCAGTATTCGGCTTCCAGCGCTTCGCTAATCTGGTAGAACTCACATTCCTGATCCGTCAGCAGGCGGCTTTCCCGGTTATCGGTCGTCCACGTAATTAAATCGGTCAGGCTGTCTGCCCGCCAAAAAATCACCGTCCCATCCATTGACGCAGACATGATTTCATTGTCGTTGGCCGGGTTAAACTGCACATGCGTCACCGCCCCCTGATGACCGTCCAGGCGGCGCAGCAAATTGCCCTGCGTGTCCCATACCAGGATAATCCCTGCCTCGTCTGCGCTCACAATCTGCGTCCCGGCCTGATTGAACGCCACACTATTCACGCGGGCCGTATGCCGCGCCAACGGAATCGCCACATTGTCTTCCAGGTCATACAGCACCACCAGCGCATCGTTGCCGCCACTCACCAGGTAGCGCCCGTTTGGGCTGTAGGCCACCGCCCGAATGATATTGGTATGGCCCTGCTGTTCGGGTGGGGCGTAACCTTCACCCGTGGCCATGTCCCAAATAGAAATTGAGCGGTCACTACTGGCCGACGCCGTGTCGCCCGTCACCGGGTTCACTGCCAAATCCCAGATGGCACCCGCGTGCAACCCTTCCATAGACTCATACAACTCGAACGTATCTATTTCATACTCTAGCATCTTGTTGTCGCTGCCTGCGCTGTAAATGTATGAATCGGTTTCATCAAACGTGACCGCCTGCACCTCGCCGTCGTGGTCAGTCAGTTGGGCGCGTGGCGACGGGAACTGGGCATCCCACACAATCACGCGGGTATCCCCCGCACTGGCGACAAAGCGCCCGTCTGTACTGTAAGCCAGGTCATTAATGGGTGCAGAGTGAAGCCGGGGTTGGAATTCAAGCGGTTCGCCACCTGTTGCTGACATACGCACGATCTGGCCTTCTTCCGTGCCGATGACCACAAAGCGCCCATCCGGGCTAAGCACGGCACTGGTGATGCTGCCATAGCGCCCGTTGATGGTACGCACCTGCGCCCCCGGCTCCATATCCCACAAAATAACGCTCTGGTCGGCTGAGGCCGAGACGAACTGCGGCGTGCGGTCGGCCAGTTCAACAGCCCAAACCATATCCTGATGGCCTGAAAACCGCTGGCGCACCTGCCGCGAACCGACTTCCCAAAAGAAGATTTCTGCATCAGCCGAGCCACTCAGGAAAAACTCGCCATCGTCAGAAAAGTCCACACTCAGCACCCTATCACGGTGGCCGGTGTAGGTTTGCAAGATAGCCCCACTGCCCACCTCCCAGCGAATGATATTCTGGTCGCTGCTGGCGGTAATCATATCGGTTTCATCTGGATTGAAATCAATAGCCCACACGTCCTGGGCATGGCGGTTCAGGTCACGAACAAACTCGAACGTGCGCCCCTCCCACAGGCGCACATTGCCGTCGCTGCCGCCCCCTGCCAAATACGTGCCTTGTGGGCTAAATTGCACGGCCCACACATGACGGTTGTCCGAAAGCAGCGTTCGCGTCAGGTTGCCACCGGGCAGTTCCCACACATACACATTGCCATCAACGCTGCCCGCTGCTACATAACGCCCATTCGGGCCAATCGCCACACTCCACAGGCTGGCCCCACCATGACCGTCAAGCTGCTGCACCAACTCGCCGGTATCTATATCCCATATCATCAACTTGCCATCGGCCCCAACAGATATAACGCGGTTCTCAACCGGATGAAACGCCACATCCCACACGCTGCCCTCGTGCGCCCGTTCAATCCGCCGTAAAGGCTGCACATCATTCCCCACTTCCCAAATTGTGATGCCCCCCGTAGACGACCCTGCCACGATAAGCTGTTCGTCCGCGTTCATTGTCATTGTCCAATAGTTACCACTGCCTGCCACGTTAAAAACGTTGCGTGGCCCCGGTGCATACGCGGCACCGGCCAACGCTTGCTGGCTGAAGGCCGGGGGAACCCCTGAAATCTGGTTCGCGGCCAGGGCCAGGGTGATCCCCAGGCGGGCATCATTGTTGTTGACTGCGTTTGTCGAATACGTTGCCCATAACAGGCTTTGCGCCTGGATTTCGCTCTCACGGGCCAACTCCGCACTACTGCGGGCCGCCTGGGCCGCCTCAAGCGATTGGAAAAAGAAATACACCGCCACCACCGCCAGCGCAATTGAAAGCACCGCCGCCGCTGTTACACCCGCCAGCAATCGGCGTTGCAACCGGCGCTGCCACGCCCGGCTGGCAAAGATATACTCTGTGTGCAGGGCCAGCGGGGGCGGCTCTTTACCCGATGCCTCCGCTAGCCAGCGCTCCGCCTCAATCACCTCGGTGCCGTGCAGCAGGGTGCCGCGTCTCTTGTTGCCGGTTACCCATTCCTTCGCCCGCAGCAAGTAGCGGGTGTGTTCGGCCATATAAGCCTGGTCAGCCCGAATGGCTTCCATCAGGATAGGGAACGCATCCTCAAACTTGTTTTCATCGCCGGTGTGTGGGGTGAAGTACACCCAGTTGATCGCCCTGATTTCGTCTGGCAGGGCTGAGCGGTCGAACTTTTCCAGCACAATCGGGATAATGCGCTTGTTATTATCAATCGCCATTTGCAGCTCGCCCATACAGTACATGGACTGAGGAAAAGATGCCGATAGGACGGGGACGAAAACATCCGCCCCCTCAATGCCGATTTTGATCTGATCGTTGAAGTCGGGTGCGCCCGGCGGAATGTCTTCCCAGTCAACCCAAACCTCCAGCCCTTCTGCTTTCAGGGCCTGGTCTAGCTTGACGGTGAATTCTTTGTCCACGCGGCGATAAGAAATAAATACATCGCTGCGGTTCATGTTGTCTCCGTGAATCGTGTTTTCAAAACCAACATTACAGACTTTCAATGATAGTGTTTATTATGAAACGCGCCACGCAAACCGGGTTTAAGAATTTTAATTGGTCTTAGATGGTGCGAGTACAGAACAGCGTGGAGGCCCACTTTAGCCCACCCTTTGTGCTTTTGCCGGGGTAAAGGCATAATGTGCGCTTAGTGATGTCTCTGTCAACAGGTTATTATGCTGCAACAACTCATACCGGTCAAACCGGACGAACGCCGCCCAGCGACCATCCTCTTCTACTCTTACTTCCTCATGACGGTGACGTATGTTATGGCCAACAACGCCGCCTCATCGCTGTTCGTGACGGGGGACGGCAACGAGTTCTACCCGCTGCTGATGACGGCTAACACCGTCGTGACGATAATTCTTGTGGCTGCCTTCCGGCGGTTAGTCAGGCAGATGCCGCTTAACAGCCTGGCTGCTGCTACTAACCTGCTTATAAGCTCTCTTTACATTATATTCGTGGTTGCATTGCAATTTACAGGGTGGGCCTCTGCTTTGATGGTCATTTTGTCGTTAGGGCAGTTGACTATCGGCAGCTTCCAATACTACCTCATTGCCAGCACCATCTTTGATGCCCGCCAGGCCAAGCGCATTCTTGGGTTGGTGGGGGTTGGCGGCGCGTTGGCCTACATCATGGGTGGGGTGGTGCTGGTGCCGTTCATCCGGCTGCTGGCCACCCTGCCCGGCGAGGCCAACTACGGCAGCCAGGCGGTGATTGTGCTGGTGGCCGTGCTGCTTGTTGTGCAGGCAGGCGTCATCCGGCGGCTGCGGCCCTACATGACGCGCACCGCCGCCCCGCAGCCCCAGGCCGAACAGCCCACGCGCCGCCAACTCACCTTTGACCCGTATTTGATTGCCATCACGCTGATTGTCGCGTCGTTTATCATGGTGGCCACCAGCGTTGATGTGCAGTTCCAGGCGCAGGGTAACATCGCCTTTGCCGGGGATGCTGACGCTTTCACAGAGTATCGCGGCTATTACAGCCTAGCCACCGGCGGCCTACAACTGGTGATGCGTCTGTTTGTGGTAACGCCGCTGCTGTTGAATGTTGGGCTGCTGGCCGGGCTGCTGGTCACACCTATTACGATGGTGGTCACGACGGCGGCGTTTTTGTGGCGGCCCAACCTTATCACGGCCAGCCTGATGAAAGGCGGCGACCAGGGCACCCGCTACACCATCAACGAGACGGCCACCGAACTGCTGTGGGTGCCCATCCCGCCAGAGCAGCGCCTCGCCGCCAAGCCGTTTATCAGCGGCACCGTGATAGCCGTCACCCAGGGGATTACGGGCATCAGCCTGTTCTTTTTGCCAGATGGCAACCCGCGCCTACCCAGCCTCGTTGTGTTAACCGTGACGGCGGTCTGGTTGGGGGCGGTTGTGGTGGCGCAGCGCGGCTACCTGAGCAAGCTGATGGACAGCGTGCGGCGGCGGCAGTGGCGCTTTACTGATTTGCAGGCAGACACCGCCGATAGCGCCCTCGTCCAGACGATTTCAACGTCCTTGATGGGCGGCACAGACCTTGAACGGGCCTTCCTGCTGGACGTTATCGAAGATGTGCCGGTTGATCCCTGGGCTGATGCCCTGCGCCGCACCTTTAAGATGACTGACAGCGACCTTATCAAAGAGCGGATTATTCTGTTAGCCGCCCAACGCCCAGACATCGTTACAGATGACCAACTGCTAGACCTCATCCGCGCCGATGGCACACTTACCGATGAAGCCCTTTTCGCCGCTGGCAAACGCCAAATCACTCACGCGGCCCCGCTCATGGTGGAACGCCTGGACAGCGTGGGTACCGATGTGCGGGCGGCAGCGGCGTCGGCCCTGTACTTGCTGGATACGGGAACACACAAAAGTCAGGCCGTCACTGCTTTGCAGGCAATGCTCACCTCGTCTGACGTGGAGGCCAGCAGCGCTGCCCTGCGCCTTATTGTGCGGATGGAACGGGCCAGCGCAAGCGAACTGGTTGACGCAAGTTTGCTGCGCGTTTTGCTCCAGCGGGAACTGGTGGTGCGCCTGCTTGCGCTGGATGTGATTCAACTAACGCGAGCCGATGGGCTGCCGGATGTGGTGCGGGCGTTGGGCCATCCTGTGACGGAGCAGCCCGCCCTGGCCACGCTGCGCGTCTACTGGCCTGCCACCGTGCGCGAGGTACTCATCAGCCAGTTCAAAGCCGACACCAACCCGCCGGAACTGCGAGCCGCGATTGCACGGGCACTGCGCGGCTACCGGGCAGATACCGCCCTGGTCGCGCTCACCCGCTCACTGACGTGGCAAATCCGACCTGTGTACAGTAGTGCGGTAGACAGCCTGCTAACACTGGCCCGCGCTGAGCCGCTGCCCAACGTGCTTATGCAGGATGTTCAGCAGGAAGTCAGTAACCTTGCGCGTACCCTGTACAGCCTACGCATCGCGCTGGATACAGCCCAGGCGCAAAACGAAACACTGTTGGCCGAGGCATTTCGCATAGACATTGAAGACCTGACGCCCACCTTACTCCAACTGGCCGTGATGGATGTCCCCCACACCGACATCGAAAGCATTATCTACCGGCTGCAAGAGCGCGACCCCAAAACCATCGGCAACGTGCTGGAAATCCTCGACAATGTGCTGTCTGCCGAAGAACGACGCACGGTTATCCCCTTGTTTGAAGACCGCCCAACGTCAGAAATCAGTGAAATTGGGCAGGATCACTTCCCACATTTAGATACCTCGCTGAACGACGAGCTGCTGTTTTACATCAATCACGGTGATGACTGGCAGTGTGCGGTTGCCCTGGACTACATCCGCCGCCACCCGGAAACCAACCTGCAACTGGCCATCAATCCCGATCAAGTTAACGAACGCAGCCGCCAACTTATTGCCCGCCAGGGAAGCTCCGCAGCCGAAACGCTGCTTACCCGGCCCGACCGTCAGGAGGCTAAAATGCACTCAATTCTTGAAAAAACCCTGTTGTTAAAAAACTCTGCACTGTTTGAGCAAATTGACGCGAACGATCTGTATCGCATCGCCCAAATCACGGAAGAACTGCACCTGCCCCCCCAAACCACGCTCTTCCAACATGGTGACCCCGGCGAGGCGATGTATATCGTTAGCAGTGGGGCAGTCCGCATTCACAACGGGGAGGTCACCATTGCAACGGTGAGTGATGGCGGCGTGATTGGTGAAATTGCCCTGCTCGATCAAAAGCCGCGCACGGCCACCGCGACGACGGTGACCGATACCCACTTCCTGGTGATTCAGGCTGATGCGTTTTTCGCCACCATCGGCGCTTATATAGACATCAACCGCTCGATCATGCGCCTGATTGCGTCCCGGCTGCGCTCAATGGTCGAAAACGAACAGGGCAGCAGTCCAGAAACATTTAACCCATAAATTTCGCATAGTCATTTACAGAAACAGGCGACAGATCAGACCTTTTACCTTCACCCCAGATTTGCCAGTGGGGTGAAACACGGTCTGATCCGTCCCTGTTTAAGCAACGATGCTGCCCAGTAGGCCGCTAATCTGCGCTGAGTAGAGGAAGGCCACCACAACTGCGCCCCACAGCACAATGCTCACTTGCAGCGGACGGTCGGTGTAAAGCACGTCGGTGGGGTCACCGCCGTCCCCCTTTACGTGAATGACGTACAGATAGCGAAACAGCGCGTAATACACAAACGGCACGGTTAGCAGCATCAACGGCTGTGAGATGAGGACGGTTTCGGCCTCCGTTGCGTACAGCGTGTAGGCAATCGCCGTCGCGGTGATGACCAATCGCAGCATGTCATCTAGCAGTTTGATGTTGTAGTGCGCGAAAGCTGGGCGAATCGTGGCCGCGTTCTCGCCCAGTTGCAGGTATTCCTGGCGGCGCTTGCCAATCGCCAAAAACAGCGACAGCAGCCCCATGCACATGTACAGCCAGGGACTAAACGCCTGCACCTGAATCACGGTTACACCCGCAACCACGCGCAGCACAAACCCTGCTGAAATAGCGAAAATATCTACCAGCACAATGTTTTTGAGGTAAAAGCTGTACAGGATGTGAATCACAAGGTACACCACCAACACCACCGCCAGCCCGCGACTGATGTAGAACCCAACTACCAATGACACCGCAGGCAAGATGGCGGCAGCAGTCCACGCTACAGGCAGCGGCAGCCTGCCCGACGGGATGGGGCGGTTGCGCTTGGTGGGGTGCTGGCGGTCCTTCTCGATGTCCACAAGGTCATTTATTAAGTAGATGGAACTGGCCGTCAGGCACAGCAGCACAAAGGCAATCACCACCCGCAGCAGCGACGGCCCCACGAACAACTGTTGGTCAAACACGATGCCCGCAAACACAAAAATATTTTTGGCCCACTGGCGCGGGCGCATGGTTTCTAGCAGGGCGCGGGCAACATTGGCAGGTGTGCGATCAACAGGGCGGGTGGCGAACTGGTCGGTTGTCATCAATTCATGATCCTGGGTTACGGGAGCGTTCATCCTTCGCCAAGTTTATCACGGTGCGGCAGGGTGCGTCAGGTGATAGCCCGGTTGCTTTATCAGTTCCATACAAGATGTGCGCTAAAGCTGTAGCAAACTGGCAAATACCCTTGAACGGACTGACCGCTATCCGCGATACTGGTATAAGTATTGGTATTTAATGAGAGCGTAGGTATGAGTCGTTTTACAAAGTTTGCCTGGTTTAATGTCGGCTACATGGTGTTAGTGATTTTGATGGGCGCTTCTGTGCGGATTACGGGCAGTGGGGCGGGCTGCGGGCGACATTGGCCACGCTGCAATGGCGAAGTTCTACCAAGTGTAGAGTCTATGCACACTGTTATTGAGTTCAGCCATCGCATCACCAGTATGTTGGCCGGGTTTGTCGTGATTGGGCTGTTGGTGTGGTCTTTCCGGGGGCAGTTCGGTACCAACACGCGGCTGGTTCGCCTGGGTGCCATTATGAGCTTTATCTTCATCCTGATTGAAGGCGGCCTGGGCGCGATGCTCGTCCAACTGCGGTTGGTTGAGGACAATGCGTCTGCACTGCGGGCCGTCGTGATTGCGCTGCATCTGGTGAATACTTACGTGCTGCTGTTGTGGAGCGTGCTAGCGGCCTGGGCCAGCCAGGCGGAACCCGTCACCATGCGGATGTCGCGTTGGGCGTGGGGCCTTGTTGCGGGTGTAGTTGGCATGGCGCTGTTGAGTGCTGCCGGAGCCGTCACCGCCCTGGGGGATACGCTGCTGCTATCGGGCGCGTTAGAGCGCCAGTTTGGGCCAGAGGGCGCTATGGAGCACTTTCTGATTCAGCTTCGTGTGATTCATCCTATGATGGCGATTGTGGTGAGCGCGTACCTGCTCATATTGGGCGTGGTGATGCGCGGCTTGGCCAGGTTCCAGCCGATGCGCCCCTACATCTATGCTGTGATGGGCGTTGTTGTGGCGAATGTGCTGGTTGGCCTGTTCACAATTGCGTTGCAAGCGCCCATCCCGATGCAGTTAACGCATCTGGCGCTGGCAAACGCGCTGTGGATTTCGCTGCTGCTGCTTACATTCAGCACAATGGCTCGCGTCCGCAACGAAGCGCCGCAGGCCGCTCGCCAGCTTGCCGGTTAAGGCA
>DAOTTY010000090.1:0-2389 GCA_034437575.1 Anaerolineae bacterium
AGTTTCAATCCTCCGTGAGGATTAACGTGGGTCCGAACTCATTATTCTCCTGTTATTTCCAACCGCGTTAATTTGTTTCAATCCTCCGTGAGGATTAACGTGGGTCCGAACGCTGACCAGACAAGTCGGCCGGGTTTGTTGTGCTGAGTTTCAATCCTCCGTGAGGATTAACGTGGGTCCGAACCCCGATGGATTCGGATGGTACATCGTTCGCTGCTTTGTTTCAATCCTCCGTGAGGATTAACGTGGGTCCGAACGAGAATGTTGCGAAACTCATACCCGCTGGTTTCGAGGTTTCAATCCTCCGTGAGGATTAACGTGGGTCCGAACGTCTCCTCCAGCGGGGAGGTGGTATTTTTGTCCGGGGTTTCAATCCTCCGTGAGGATTAACGTGGGTCCGAACCCACCGACGCGCGCGGTGGGGGAATCGCATATTCCTGTTTCAATCCTCCGTGAGGATTAACGTGGGTCCGAACCTAATCGCCGCTTGCGACTTGTTTTTGGCATTGGACGTTTCAATCCTCCGTGAGGATTAACGTGGGTCCGAACCCCCGCGCCAAGCGAATGGCAGAAATCGGAGCAATTGTTTCAATCCTCCGTGAGGATTAACGTGGGTCCGAACATGGCACCCGCGAGACTTTCGAGCCCGCGGGGCTTGCGTTTCAATCCTCCGTGAGGATTAACGTGGGTCCGAACCTGTTCTTCTGCAACATTTCTGCAATCAATAGTGCGGTTTCAATCCTCCGTGAGGATTAACGTGGGTCCGAACGAAGAAGAATGGAGATATGCAAGATTATTATTGAGTCGGTTTCAATCCTCCGTGAGGATTAACGTGGGTCCGAACCTGATTGTATGATTGGTGAATTCCACCATCGCTGTGTTTCAATCCTCCGTGAGGATTAACGTGGGTCCGAACGAGACGACCCGCAGCGGCTTTACGCCGGTGCAGCTGTTTCAATCCTCCGTGAGGATTAACGTGGGTCCGAACGAGATACCGACCTTGGGGGGTAGGGGGTTTTACGGGGTTTCAATCCTCCGTGAGGATTAACGTGGGTCCGAACCGCATTGCCCGAAATCTCGGCAATCATCTCACTTGGTTTCAATCCTCCGTGAGGATTAACGTGGGTCCGAACGACGCTCTTTTTCCTCCATCGCCGTCGGGTGGTTCAGGGTTTCAATCCTCCGTGAGGATTAACGTGGGTCCGAACCTTCCTGGAAGCAAAGCGGCAGCTTGGCTTGCCTGAGTTTCAATCCTCCGTGAGGATTAACGTGGGTCCGAACCCTACGACGAGAAACCGTCGGTTTCCTGTGTGTTGGTTTCAATCCTCCGTGAGGATTAACGTGGGTCCGAACCGCGCCCCACGGGCAACGACGATGAGAACAGCTTGTGTGTTTCAATCCTCCGTGAGGATTAACGTGGGTCCGAACTCTGTGATGGATGGTTCAATTGGATAGTGTCGGGCTTGTTTCAATCCTCCGTGAGGATTAACGTGGGTCCGAACGCGATTCCACCTATCCACCTGGTGGGGGATCAGCGTTTCAATCCTCCGTGAGGATTAACGTGGGTCCGAACCACTCATTGACGCGGGCGTGTCAATGAAGATGGCGGCGTTTCAATCCTCCGTGAGGATTAACGTGGGTCCGAACGTCTACACTGACCCACCCTGGGACAAGGGGAAGATGTTTCAATCCTCCGTGAGGATTAACGTGGGTCCGAACGGAAGCACTAACGCGGACGTTGAGTCGCTGGCGGAAAGTTTCAATCCTCCGTGAGGATTAACGTGGGTCCGAACCGCTGTCTGGTCATATTCTCGGGCATTGCGGGCTCGCGTTTCAATCCTCCGTGAGGATTAACGTGGGTCCGAACGAGGAATATGCCGCCCCCCCGAACAACGACCTGGAAGTTTCAATCCTCCGTGAGGATTAACGTGGGTCCGAACCGTTTATTCATCTTACGCCTCCCCAACCAGTTCGATGGTTTCAATCCTCCGTGAGGATTAACGTGGGTCCGAACCTGATAGACGAGCTTCTCCCCGACCTTGGCAAGCCCGTTTCAATCCTCCGTGAGGATTAACGTGGGTCCGAACCCTGACGGGCAATGATGCGCAGGCGGTGCAGATGCTGTTTCAATCCTCCGTGAGGATTAACGTGGGTCCGAACTGTGGGCATATTGATTATCAGGATGGCAGGTTCGGTTTCAATCCTCCGTGAGGATTAACGTGGGTCCGAACCAAAACATTCCCGTGATGTGTCCGATGTCATGGAGGTTTCAATCCTCCGTGAGGATTAACGTGGGTCCGAACCCCGCATTTCCGCGGGCATGGGCGTGAGTTATTCGGTTTCAATCCTCCGTGAGGATTAACGTGGGTCCGAACCGCTCCACGCCTCC
>DAOTTY010000091.1:0-1570 GCA_034437575.1 Anaerolineae bacterium
TGGCGGGTTCTCACCTCCAGGGCCTGGGTGTAGTGGTGGATGGCGCGCTCGATGTTCTCCGCCCGGTCGCCCCGAATGCGGTTGGCGTAGGCGGCCGCCAGGTTGTTCTGGGTGGCAGCCCAACGTTCGGGGTCGGCCTGGCGGGTGTAAACCTCCAGAGCCTGGGTGGTGTGGTGGATGGCGCGCTCGATGTTCTCCGCCCGGCTGCCCAGCGGGGTCTGAGCCAGACTGTTGGCTAGTTCGTTCTGCAGCGCAGCCCACAAAGGAGCGTCCATCCCCCGATTTACTCTGCTCAACGCTTGCTCACACAATTGGATGCGCTGTGGCATATCGGCGCGGCGAGTAAGGCGGGAGAGTTCTTGCAGGATGAGCCTCACGTCCCCGGGGATCTCGCCAAGGCCAGGGCCTGGGGCAGCCTGGGCCTGGGCAGCAGCGGTGGCTTGTAACGGATCGACGCCCTCGGGCAGGCCCATCTTCTCGGCGAATGCGGCCTTCACCCCCTCTTCGCGGCAGCGGTGCAGCAGGTCGCGGTGCTCATTCAGCACCCGGATGACACGGGCGTCATCGCGATACTGTTCCAGTATGCAACCTAGCAGCGCGTCGGCCTCGTCGGTGAGCAAGTCGGGGTGGACACGTATGTATTCCTCGGATGCCTGCCAATTAGGGGTTTGAATCCAAGCGGACAGCATAGCGGCAAGGTTGCGCGGGTCAGGCGACGGTTTTTTACGACCAAAGAGTTTTCTGAATATTTCCATCTTTTTTCCTCTCTCAAAAGAATCACTTGGCTAGAGCCACAATGAGCCAGGTTTCCAGGTCGCCTACCTCCCTCCAGTGGAGGCAGGTAGGCATCCGGCGGCGGAATAGTCATCCGGATAGATAAAGTCGTTGCCGGTGTTGTGCGGCGGGTCGATGTAGATCAGCTTTACCAGCCCGGCGTAGCTCTTGAGCAGCAGAAAGCCGTTGTACGTTGTCTCCTCGTTCACACCCAGGCCCGCTGGAGGATCAGCGCGCCCGCGCTTGTTTTTGTCATTGAAAATAGGGCCATTGGCTACGGTCATCGTTTCGGCCACTTGCCTGTTTCGTCTAGCGCCAAGCCCCCGCCAGGGGGCGTTTCAGGCGACATTCGCTCCGAAAATCCGCCTCGGAACGAGGGTCGAGAGCGTAGCCGGCCGAAACGATGACCAAGGCCGGGCCATTCCATATATTCTGGTTGCGTCATTTTAATTTCTCTCTTTATTTAGATTATCACCGAAGCTACAAGGCAGTTGTAGGTTCAGAGCTTCATAGAACATTAAATACCCCCATTTTGGCTTGACTTGCCCACCAGTTATTGAGAAGATACGCTCAAGTTGACGCATATGAGGTGGGGGGGGGACGCCACCAACCGAAACCCGCCGGACGTGTAGCGAAGGTCCGGACGCCTGAGGCCGCGAGAAGCGCAGCGGACGACGTTATCGGTACTGGAGAACGAGCCGCCGCGCAAAACCCGGCGAACATCATCACCAGCCTCAAGATTCTCTCGGCCATCCTCAGGATCATAAGGATAGCCAAAGTGCGGGAACAAACTCGC
>DAOTTY010000092.1:0-8490 GCA_034437575.1 Anaerolineae bacterium
GGACGCGCAACGGCGCGTCCGCTGGACGCCAGCCTGAATCATTCTCATGGATAGGTGAATAATTACCTGCCACCAATGCAGGGTACGAGTACAGAACAGCGTGGAGAACCACTTTGGCCCTCATCCCAAACCCCCTCGCCCCCCGCGAAGCTGTGGGAGGGAGGGAAGGCGAAGCCGTCGGGGTGGGGGGCAAGCTGAGTCATTACCTTTTTTCTATTATATGAGCTAATTATCGGTGTATTGTGGCGCTACTTATCCTACTGGGGGGTGTTGAGCGATGACCCGCCACCCCCTGACCAGCCTGACGCTGTGGCACGCCCTCCAGCATCCCAATGACCGCACGCCGCTCTATGTCCGCTTGCGGCTGGGCTACAACCGCTATTACGGCTGGGCCTCACGCGATTTCAACCTGGGCACGATGCTGTTCATCGCCCTCAACATCCTGATTGCACCGCTGTTCGGCTTGATTCCGATTTTGACGATTTTTGTGTTTAGTCCGATATGGGCCGGGCAAATTGCGGGCGACATCCAGCAGGAACACAGCCAGGGCCGCTTTGACCTGCTGGCGCTGCTGCCTGCTGGTGCGATTGCAACCTGCTGGACGCTGTCAGTGCTGGTGATTCGCAAGAGCAGCACGTTTGAGTACATCTTCCAGTACATTCTGGATGGCCTGCGCGTCACGATGATTTTGGGCGGGATGATCTTGTTGATTCTGGCGGCTATCGTGCTGGTGGCCGTCACGGCACCCAGTTCGGTAGATTCGGTGAACGGTTGGCAGCTTACGGGCCTGATGGTGGCGTTGGCAGCGGCGCTCATCAGCGTTTACTTACAGCAGATACAGGCCGTTGTCCTCAGCCAGTTGATTGGCATGAGCATCCCGCAACTGACGGGCAACCCCACCCAGGCCCGAACGTGGGCGTTTGCAGTCAACCTGGGCGTGCTGGTGGCCATCTATGTTGGCGTGTTGATTCCGGTGATTGCGCTGCCCGTTGGCGGGGGCTGGCGGCTGCTGATCGTTAGCGTGGTGTTGGTTCTGGTTTATGAAGGGCTGATTATACTGTTGTGGGGCCACCTGCAACATGACTTCGGCCAGCCAGACTTATCTAAACTAAGCACCCTGGAGGAATTTTGATGTTGGATTCACTGCCCACACGGCGGCTGTGGCAGCAGATGTTGCAACCCTGGGGAAGCTGCCCGCCGTTCCAGCAGGTGACGCCGCAGCCCTTCCGACCCCAACAGCGCGGTGCCCTGTGGTGGATTGGCGCGGGCCTCGTCATATTGAACCCCGGCACCCTTGTGACCACATCCGTTATGGTGATTGCCGTGGCGCGGTTTGGGGCCGTGTTTGGCCTGCGCGAAGTGCTTATCATCACCCTGGATAGACGCACCCAACAGGCCGCTGCATGATTTCACGGCGACTGTGGCGGCGCATCGTCACGCGCCAGCCAGGGCCGCTGCCCGAACAGCGTTATCTGGGCCATCTGCGTGCGGCGTCTACGGATGAGTTGGGCGACGACAGCACGTTTCGCTATGCGGCCTGCGTCATCTTCGGGGCGGGGGTGGTGTTTTTGCCGCTCGTCTCGCAGCCGTCGGTGCTGGGGGTGCTGGTGGCGCTGGGGCTGTACTTGCCGCTTAGCCTGATCGCGCTCATCAGCCTGACGTTTAGCTGGTATGTGCTGCTAGGCGTGTTTTTTGGCTTTGCGGCTGCCCTGCGCGTAAGTTATCGAGTGGCCGCGCTGAGCAAAACGGGCCTGATGCGCTCACTGGCCGTGACGCCACCAGGACGCGAAGGTGTGTTAATGACGATCATCTCGCGGGCGCTGCTGGCCCAACACGACGGCGCAAACTTGCTGGCCCATCAGGAAAATCACACCACGTTGATTGTGTCGCTGGCGGGGCTGCTGGTATTTATGCTGGCCCTCACTGAATACAACCAGAGTGAGCGGGTGACATCGTCGGTGGCGTTAGGGCTGGTGCTGCTGGGCCTCGGCCTGTTCACGCTGCTGTATCTCAGCTTTCGCCAGGAAATTGTGTTGGGCGCTGTGGCCGGGTTGACCGGTGGCACACTGCTGCGGGGGGCGCTTACACCGCGCATTGGGGCCGCCATAACGTTCATCGGCGTGTTGATGGCCGGGTGGGTGGGTTACGCCGCCGCCGTGTACGGCCTGGGCGTGTGGGTTCCCCTACCCGCAGCCTTCAGTCCGTTGGAGGGAAGCATTGCGCTTATCATGGCCAGTTCCGGGCTGATGCTGGCCGTCCGTGAGGTGGCCATTGCCTTACTGTGGCGGCGCGTCCGGCGGCACGAGGCGGATTGACGCGCTGTGCTGCCTGCGTGCCAAAGGATAAAGAGAACCCCATATCCCCCCTGTACCCTCTCGACCCGAATAAGGTGCTGCCACCTTTTTTAAGGGGCAGGCATATCCTAAAAATTTACGTTTTTCATGCCCAATTCTTATACGTACAGGCTACGTAAAAACCTGTTAGCCAAAGTCACTTTCTTGCTTGAATTTACATCTCATTGACAGTTATCCTTAGTCACAGTCACTGAGTTCAAGACGCAACCCGACTTCAGTCCTAATCCAGGGTGAGGCGGGCTGTCAGTGTGTCTATGTGTTACTTACAATATATTTAGGGGAGCTAAAGAATTGCCTCCAGTACATCTCGCAAGACGGTATCTGTTGATACCCCTCATATCGGTTGTATTGTTGTTAGGATTGGGCCTGACCGTTCAGGCACAATCTTCGCCAGGTATTATTAATATCAACTTTCAGGCACCGGGGAATAATGTTCCCACCGGCTACGACGCAGATACGGGCGCGGCTTACGGCCCGCGTGACAACGGGCTGACCTATGGTTGGCGCAGCGCAAATACCGGAGACCCTTTCGATGCGAGTGTGAACGCACGCATTCGGCCCAACAACGGCACGCCGGTCACACTTCAGAATTCGCTGATGCACCTGCGCTATAACGAGTGCTGTCCAACGGGCAATAGCAATAAAGGTACGCAGGAACCCGTTTACTGGGAAATCGCGCTGGAAAATGGCGATTACGCGGTTACTGTAAGCGTCGGTGATGCAAACAACGAGAGCACCACAGAGACCAGTCATCAACTGGTTGCTGAGGGCCAGGTTATTGCCGACGGCAGTTTGGGCTTCTCTCCCACGGAATATCCCACGCAAACGGTCACCGTCAGCGATGGCAACCTCACCATCGACCAGGCAACCGCCGGCTTCAATACGAAAATCAACTACATCGAGATTTCGGCCTCCGAAACGACAGCAACCCAGCCTGCAATCCTTGGGGCCAACCCTGCAAACGGCGCGACGGGAGTGTCTGTAAACCTCATTGGTATTTCTACCACGAGCTTACAACTGCTAGATGTCCAAAACGCCGGTGTAGATGCGGGGTCACTCACTGACCAGACCGTCCGCCTGATGCAGTTGGACGGCAGCGGTAACGAGGTCAGTCAGGTGCCGTGGATTTCGCTGAATACGACGGGTGGCTTTGATGCGGTTACAGGCACCCCAGTCGGCCCGCTGCTGCCGTTTACAACCTACCGCTGGATTGTTGACGGCATCAAGGACCAGTCTGGCAATACGTTTGCGTACTTCCAATCAGAGTTCACAACTGGCCCAGCCGAACAGGTAGGCACCTCAGAGGTGCGCTTTACGGCTACCGACACCGGCTTTGTGGGCCAGTTCACAACGGTCGCTATCGGCCCGGATGGCCGCCTGTACGCCACATCCATCCTTGGCTCGATCAGCATCTGGGATATTGACCCGGCCACCGGTGATCTGTCCAACTTGCAGGTGTTCTCACCCGCACCGATTGCCGACCGTGCGATTATCGGCCTGGAATTCGACCCGACCTCCACTGCCACCAATCCCATTCTATGGGTCACGCATAACCAGGGCAGTTCGACACTCGGTGGCAATGGCAGCCGTCACTTTACGGGTGCCCTGGCACGGCTCACGGTAGAGAATCACGGCCAGAGCAACGAAAGTTGGAGCGGCAAGGACTATGCGATTGGCTTCCCGCGTTCGCACAAAGACCACCTGACCAACAGCCTGGAACTTGGCCCCGACGGCAAGCTCTACCTGACGCAGGGCAGCATTTCTGCAATGGGTGAGGTGGACGGTGCCTGGAACTATGAACCGGAAACGCTGCTAAGTGCGGCGATTTTGCGTATTGACCAGGACCTGCTCGTTCAAAACCACAGTGACGCCCCGCTGGACGTGTCTACAGGCATTCCAAATGCAAACGGCGACCTGTACACGGGCGGTATCGTCAACGGTGCGCCAGAAGCCAGCAAGTTCTTGCCTAACTACGGCCTGAACGACCCGCAGTTGGCGCAAAATGGCCTATATGACCCGACAGCACCGGGTGCCCCAGTGACGCTGTACGCGACGGGCCTGCGCAATGCCTATGACCTGCTGTGGCACAGCAATGGCAACCTCTACTCGGCAACGAACGGTTCTGCGGGTGGGGGTGGGCAAAACTCCGCACGCACCCCGGCAACCCCGGCTGACCTGAGCAGCCTGCCGCAGTGCAACGCTCGCATTGACGGTCAGCCGTACACCGGGCCGCAAATTCCGAGTTTGAACCCGCCCACGCAGGACGACCTGTTTTTTATCATTGAACCGAACACCTACTATGGCCATCCCAACCCGATGCGCTGCGAGTGGGTGCTCAACGGTGGCAACCCGAACGGTGCCAGCACCGGGCCGAAGGTATCGGATTACCCGGTAGCGACCAACCCCGACCCGAACTACGGCGGCGTTGCCTACAACTTCGAAAAGAATAAATCGCCCAACGGCACGATTGAGTACACCAGCAACACGTTCAACAACGCGCTGGCAGGCTCCATCATGATTGTGCGTTACAGCCAGGGCGACGACATCTTCGTCCTTGATGTAGACGCAGACGGCAATTTCATCCAGGACAGTGCGCGCAGCCTGGTGGATGAAGATGACAGCAAAATCAACTTCAACTCGCCGCTCGACCTGGTAGAAGACCCGCGCAACGGTCACATTTACGTGTCTGCCTATCAGGGCACGCGCATCTTCCACCTGGCACCGTTTGGCTCTCAGGTTACACCACTGCCAAACATTCTGGTAAGCGAGGGGCCGTTCATCTTTGAAGAGCACTTGAGCGGCGGCGCAAACTATGACCCGCCTGCCAACCCGCGCACGGTGACGCTCACCAACAATGGTGCCGGACTGCTAACCATCAGCAATATTGCGCTGAGCGGCACAAACGCGAACCAGTTTAGCCTGCCGCAAGGGCTGCCCACGGAGATTGCGCCCGGTGAGAGTGCCTCGTTCGATGTCACGTTCGACCCGGCGGCAGAGGGTGTTGCGGTTGCAAACCTGAACATCAACACCAACGACCCGGATTCACCCACCACGACGGTTGAACTGCGGGGCCTGGGCAAGGACGGGCTGGGCGGCGCGGATGAGCCGTCACTTCAGCTCATTCTGGACACGTTCGGCCTGGGGATCACAGTGGGTGACAGTGATGTCACCACAACTCAGATCGAGGGTGTGGACAACACCAACACAGCGACGTTACTCGGCAGCGAAATCGAAGCAGAGACGTTCGTGAAGGCTGGCCCCGGCGCGGTCACTATCGAGGCCCTGGGCGCTTATGGCCCGAGCAACGGCAACAACAGCTACGATGTCGGTTGGTATGTAACAGGCGATGAAGCCAATGCTATCAAGCTGTTAGAGGCTGATTCCAACCCGGACACGAACATGAATCGCTTGCTGCCGCCCGTCGAAGGCACCAACAACTTCGACCCCGGTACCGAGTCATTCGGCTTTTATAACCACTGGACCGTGTTCGATAAACCCGGCGAACCGTATTTTATCTACACGGAAGAAGCATTAAACACAAACGACAACGAAGGCACGCCGATTGACAATTACGTCCGCGTGTATCCGATCCCAGGCGAGGCCAACGCCTACGTCATCGCCATTGAAGAAGTGCCACGCGGCTTTGACTATCAGGACTTTGTGTTTATCGTGCGCAACGTGGTGCCGTTTGTGCCCGGCGACGGTGAACTCGTCGTTTCGACAGAGCGCCTGATCTTTGATGAGGTCAACGGCAGCGACAGCGCCTCGCAACCGGTCACCATCAGCAACCCCGGTTCGGGTGTGCTGGACCTGACGAGCGTTAGCCTGGGCAACTCAAGCCAATTCAGCATCGCCAGCGCACCGGCCTTCGTGCTGCCGGGTGAAACCGTCACGCTGGACGTTGTATTCAGCCCGGACGCGGTAGACGTGTTCACCAGCACGCTGGAAATTGCGACGGATGCGGCCAGCAATGGCACGGCAACCGTTGAACTGCGCGGCCTGGGTAAGAAAGGTGAGGGTGGCAGCAATGAGCCATCTCTCCAGCAGATACTTGATGTGTACGACATCCCCGTGGATGTGGGCGACACAAACACCAGCACCAATCTGATTAACTTGCCAACCGGCACCACCTACAACGACCGGCTTGGCGATGAGGTGGAAGCGCCCCTGTTCATTGCGGCGGGCAGTGATCCCGTTGAAATCGAACTGTTGTCGGTCTATGGGCCGAATGACACGCCTGTGACGATGGTCGGCTGGTACGACGGCATCACCAAAGCCGAAACCGAACTGTTACAGGTCAGCAATGGCTCACACCAAACGCTCAACCCCGAATTCACAGGGGTTACATCGTTTAGTCCAACAGGGTTGTTTGGCTTCTACAGCCAGTGGCCGTTCTTTAACGACCGCAAACTGTACACCGAAGACGCGCTAAACACGTTCAACAACGCCATCCCGCATCATGTGCGCGTGTACGAGTTGCCCGGTGAGGCTAACGCCTACATCGTCGCCACGGAAGAAAACACCTCCGGCTTTGACTACCAGGACGTTGTGTTCATTGTGCGTAACGTGGAGGTGGGCGGTAGTAGTGGCGAAATCAACTTCGTAAATATCGACTGGGACAAGCCTGGCACCAACAGCGACCTCATGGGCCAGAACATCCCTGAGTTGGCCTACCTGAACCGCTGGCTGACGATGAGCAGCCTCAATAACAATGTGGGTAACCACGAAGTCAAAGACACCGCCCGCCTGCTGATTGAAAACAGCAGCGCGACGGAGCCGCTGGTCATCACTGCGCTGCAAATTAGCGACACCAATGACTTTGACTTTTATGCAGAAGGCAGCATCCAGCCGCCCACACTGCCGCTCACTATTGAGCCAGGCGGTAGCTACGACCTGTGGATTGAGTTCGTTCATCAGGGTAGCAACGGCACAAAGGGTATTCTTTACCAGGAAACCCTGACGGTTGTGTCAACAGCAGGAAATGAACCGGTCGCTGAAATCGTACTCGCTGGCGGCTGGCAGGGTGGCCCTGAAGGCGGGCGCGAAATCAGCACAGACGAGGTGTCAGGCGCGTTTGGCTTCATTACGGACAGCCAGGGACGCCCCATTCAGCCGCTGAGTTCCGAATACATTGCCAAAAACGATGAGGTGCTGTCGTTCTATTGGCGTCGTGCAAACACAAGCAAGCCAGTCTATGTGCGTCAGTTGGCCGCCTATCATGGTTGCTACAGCGCCGTAGGCTTCTCAATAGAGGGAAGTGGCGGCTTTACACACGAGGGTGACTTCTGCCAATCTTTGCTGCCAACCAGCAATGGCAATGACGATGCCCTTGACGTATACACCAACCCCGCCGAGATGTTGTATAACTCGACGAACGACACCTTCTTCATCAAAGCTGCAGGTTATCAAACGAACGGGTGCGAAGGCAAAACGAACTGCAACAATCACGGTATGCGCCTGTGGCCCATCTACAACCCGGATGGCCAACTGGTTCCCAACACCTTCTTTGCCATTCAGGATTACACGCAGGGTGGATGTGGTTCGGGCAGCGCCAACTGTGACTACAACGACAACGTTTACATCATCACCAACATTGAGCCGGTTACACAGCCGGACCCAAGCCTGCAAATTGCTATGGCAACAGATAACGCCCAGGTTGCGATTAACCAGGCATTCGACTACAACGTCACGGTCAGCAACGACACCATCTTTGAAGTTGACAACGTTGCAGTCACCTACACGCTGCCGGATGGCTTTAGCCTGGTAAGTGGCACGTTCGAGGGTGGCACCTGCGCTGCGAGCAGTAGCACCGTCACCTGTGACCTGGGCACGCTGAGCGGTAAGGCGGTGGTCGATATTGACCTGACTGTAACGGCTGCCAACGGATCATCTGGCGTGGTTAGCAGTGCAACTGTCAGCGCAGACGGCTTCGACGGGGCGACCTCCGAAGATGTGCTGGTAGACGTGTTCGACCCGGATAGTCTGCCGGGGTCTATCACGGTTGTGATGGAAAACACGCCGGAAGATGCAACCGAGTTCACGTTTAGCAACACTATCGACAACACCGACTTCACCCTGGTTGATGACGGCTCCGCCCTCGGCGGTGACTCGCTCGAAATCAACTTCCAGGTGGATA
>DAOTTY010000093.1:0-53505 GCA_034437575.1 Anaerolineae bacterium
GGCCAGTTTGCTGCTGCGCCTGGGGGCCGTCGGGATTGGTGCGGGGGCGGTGGCCTGGGTGGTGCTGCGCCTATGGGATGGCGGCGGGGCGTGGCTCTTTTTGGCAGTGCCACTGGTGTTGGCGGGGCTGTGGGCGCTGCTGCTGGCGGCATCCCTGTGGGCCGCGCTGACGGTGGGGGTGCGGGCGCGTATTTTGCCCGCCACGTAACGCCTCGGTACAACGACAGAACAGCGTGGCGACTCACTTTAGCCCGCCCCCCTCGCCTGTAGGGCTGTTGCAGAGTCAAGTTTTCACATCGCGGGGACGCTGTCCCCGCACCCCTGCAAAGGGTTGGCACCCTTTGAACCCGAAAAGGCAAGCAAATGGCCCATAATCGTGGGCGGACATACAACCGTACCGTGATTGCTAATTAGAGATTCTCCGCCCCTCACCCCTAATTCCCCTCTCCCACAAGGGGCGAGGGGACTTTCAAGAACCCTGGTGGACCCTGTGCTTGCTCCCTTTCTCCCCACTGTGGGAGAAAGGTAACTGCTCAGGCACTCGGCTGAATTCCCCCATCCCCTGGCCCCTTACCCCCAAAATGAGGGAAGGGGAACACCGCCGAAGGCGGCACAAACCCCTCCCTCCCGCCGCGTAGCGGCGATAGTGGGGGAGGGGTTTGTGCTTTAGCGCCGGGGTGGGGGGCAAGCTGAGTCGTTACCACAGTGGGGAGAAAAGCAGCCAAGACGATGGGTGCTGTTTTCGCCGGGTGCCTTCGGCGCGTTTGAGGGTGCGCTGCGGCAGTTGGCCGCCAGCGCAAACAACCTGGCTGTTGCTTAGCCAGGTTGGGTGAGGGTAGCCTAGTCCAGTTCAATCCCTTGCAGGGTGGAAAGGATGGCCTGGAAGGCTTCAAAGCGTTCATCCTCGAACAGGTTTGCAATGCGCCCGTCCAGGGCCTCTGCCGCCTCAATGATGTCGCTGCGGCGATTTTCTGCCTTGTCCGTCAAAAAGATGCGAACCGCACGCCTATCGGACGGGTCAGGGCGGCGTTCAATCATCCCCTTTGACTGCAACTTGTCCAAATTGGGTGTGAAGGATGTTGCGGCACGGCCAACAGAGCGGGCTAATTCGCTGGCATGTTGGCCGTCCTGGTCGTACAAAGCACGCAGGATATACCATTCGATAACGGAGAGTCCAAGAGGTTGAATGACCCGTGTGAAGAGCTGGTCAATGTTCCGCAACGCAATATCTAGGTTGCACCACACTGAGCCGTCGAAACGGAGTGTGGATGTCATGGACGAGTCCTTTGCGATAACATTCATGTGAGTACCTTTGTGTACCTTTTACTATCTTATTAGAAAGTTGCTTGAACCGGTAAGGAAGCCTGGATTTTCTCCAGTTGGTTCTCAGGTTGAAATTACCCCCACTACAACTGACGTGTTCCCTTCTAGCAGACTGCACGTAGTGTAACTTAATTTAATACGTAAGTCTCGTTAGCAAATTGTAAATATCACTCATAGGCTTTATGGTTTACATTCAAGCGATGGAGCGTCCTGGTCGGGTAGTAGGCGCTGCCCCGTTTGCTGTGAGTACATCCCTACAACAACTGTATAATCCATATCGGGTTCGGGTAGGGTATGCTCATCTAACACGTACTCACCTTTCGCCCACAGCGATGTCGGATAGGCATTATTCTGGGGCATGGTATCCCGCTGGCTTATGATAGTGCCGTTATCATCAATAAGATGTATGAAAACCGTAAAATTTTCGTGTACATTGTCTAGCATGTACCATGCAAGTTCCACAATCAGTATACCCTGTGACCGTTGCAGACTGCAACCGTACAGTTGTATAGGACTACTAGTTACTTCACGAAATGTTACCATAACGGGTGGCGGTTCGTAATGGCGCGTTATCCCCACAATGGCTGTACGTCCTAGCATGACCGTCGTTTCGTTCACATCTAACGCAATGGCGTAGTCGCCAGCGGGTTGATTTTGCCCGACTTCGGCCACCAGCCGTTCCGTCATTAACTGGCCGTCTACCCACCCGTCAGACGGGTGCGCGTCCAGCAGGGGCGCGTTCAGTGTGAGCGCATGAGTGCCTGCGTCGTCTGTTAGACGCATTTCATAGCTGATGCGTTCCCGCGTAGCCGCCGGTACAGCGGCCCAGTGCAGCGTTACCGGGATGCGCTCGCCGGGGCGGGCTTCTGTGGGCAGCGTGTTCCAACCCAGCAGGCGCACCCCCTCGGCCACGTCGATGTTGGCGCGTTCGTCCATTGCTACATCTTCCGGCGGCGGGAACGCATTCGGGCGCAGCACCTCAATGTGGCCAGCATCGGCCCAAACGCCCGCAAATTGCCCGTCCAGTGTACTGTAGGGCAAATAGCGTTCTTCCGCATGGGCCACCCAGATCATTTTTAGCGGATAAACCCCTGGCGGCGTGCCAATGGGCACCCGCAAACCGGGCACGCGCTGTAACAGCGTTTCGCCTGCTTCCCAGGTGTTCGTCACGTTGGAGGGCGATTCTGCATGGGCGATGAGGTTCCCCAGGCTGTCTTCCATGTGAACCAGCGGCGACAGGTCCGCTTCGATGGGGGGGCGGTCTATCTGCCAGGCTGTTTGCACGGTGACGCGCCCTGCCGGTAACGCCAAACTGCTGTGCCCGCCCATCAGCGTGAGGTAAGCGTTACGGGTTGGGGCCACTTCAGCCCCTTCAGCCGGGAGCGGTGCCCCCGCTGTAAGCACATACGCATCAAACGCGGGCTGGCCGTCTGGCGCAGTGGGGATGCCCTCAGCGCGGGTGGCGGTATCATCCAGCCAGTGCTGCCAGTCCTCCGGCGGCGGCGCACTACGCGGGAAGATCACTACCCGCTCGCTTTCTGGCGGAATGAACAGCGTTTCTGTGCCCAGCCAGCGGATGGGCTGCGTCTCGAACGCCTGCACCGTTGGGTGAAAGCGGTCACGGGCGGCGATGTACACGGGCACACCGGCGGGCAGGGTGGCCTGTGCCCACTGTGCGGCGGCGGCGAGGTCGGCATCAGTGGCGTAGTACAGGTCAGCGCGGGTGGCCCAGGCAAAGTAATCCCGTGCCGTGACGCCCGCCCCGGCAATCAGCGCGAGGATCAACCCGGCATAGGTCACCCACTCCCGGCGGAACAGGCGGCTCAGGCGCTCGTAGCCCAGGCCCACCACCACAAAAATCAGTGGCGTCATGGCAATAGAGCGCATATGGTTCGGTGGCAGGCCACCCGTTGAAATGACGCTGGGCAGCACCATCAACGGGGAAAGCAGCAGCAGCACGCCCGCCGCCCGCGTCGGCGCTGGCACCCCGCGCTGCACACTCGTCCAGGCGGCAGCGGCCAGCCCCACCAGCAGCAGCCCGCCCTCTAGCAGCGTGAAGTAGGGCCGCCCGCGTGGGTTATAGCGCAGCAAATCCTCACCCTTGAGGAAGAACATGCGCGTATGCCGCTGCACACTTTCTGTGAGCGTGACGGCGCTATCAGCCGCCGTGACTTCATACAGCCGCCCCAGGAAAATATCTGGCTTTTGCACCGCGTAAATTGCAAACGGCAGTGCGATTAGCACCAGCGGCACAAAAAACGCTGCCCCCTGCGCCAGTCGCCGCCGCCGCTGACCGGCACTCACGGCCAGCAGGGCCAGCCCGGCGACGGCCAGCCACACCGGGAACAGCCGCGACGAGTTATAGGTATACACCGCCGCCCCGGCGAACACCCCCCCGGCTACAAGCCACAGCCAAGAGCGCCGCCGCGTTTGTAAGCCGCGCCACAACAGCACCAGTGCCAGCCCCTGCATCATGGGCAGTGTAATCGCCCGGAACGCCTGCCGTGCCAGCAGCACCTGCGGCAGCGACACCGCCGCGACCACCCCCGCCGCCAGCCCGATCACCATGCCGCGCCGCCCGCCGAACATCAGCCGCCCTAACGTGATGGTGGTCGCTACGAGGAGCATGTTGCTAAACACGCCCACCAGTTGCAACGCGAAGCGGCTGTCTTGCACCAGCCACAGCAGCGGCGCACTGAGGTAGTAATACAGCACTTCACGCCCCTGGTAGTTTTCCACCATTGGGAAGTAGCGCGCCCCACCAAAGGCGACCGTCCGCGTGATGATGAGGTTAGCGGCTTCATCGTAGTGGGGGCCGGGGGGCAAGTTGTGCAAATGGGTGATGCGAAGCCCCGCCGCGACCAGCAGAGTGAGCGTGGCCAGGGCGATAGTAATTCGTGGCATAGAACAGTCGTCTAACAAAATAACAGGCTGCTAGATTACCACACCCTGCAACCCCTGCAATATGACTACCGTCACATTATTTGTTATGCGCGTAGATGATCTGAATCAGCAAGCCGCCCAATTCGAGGTAGTCGCCCGTGTGCAGCACATACGATTCATACGCCGCGAGCGGTTGCCCGTTTACTTGAATGCCGTTGGCGCTGCCCATGTCTTTGATAACGAGGCGGCTGTGGCGTTCATCGTAGGCCAGCGACATGTGCAGCCGTGATACGCCTAACTCTGCGCCGTCATAATCGCCAAAGTCTACATCCGGGATAACGCCGTCGGCTTCGTCGTAGCGCCCAAAAATGAGGCTGCGGTCATGGTTTTGCGGGCGTAGTTCGATAAACTGGCTGTAGCGGGGCAGGCGCAGCACCAGGCTTGTATCTGGCTTGAACAGGTCGCTGCGGGCACTGCCGCCCCGGTTTAGCCGCCGCGTGTGCATGGGCCGGGGAATTTGCACGGGCGGGCGGTTGGGGATTTCGGTTGTGATGCGCGGTTGGTTGGCCCCGTTGCGGCTGTGGTGCTTTTCATAGTAGCGCACACCCGCCACGATGCGGCCCTTAATGCCCGGTGCCAGATGTTCAATTTGCGGGCGCAGCGTTTCCAGCGCTTGCCGGGGCGGGCTGCCCTGCCTGCGGAGCGCAACATAGGCTTTAAGGATAGCGTCGATACGGTTCAAGGGTGTTTGTGGGCGGACTGGCGCATTGTGAACGTGATAGCCGTCATTCTAGCTGAAAGGCACAACAGCAGCGACTCAGGTTAGGGAACTCGAACCGAACTCACCGAACTGTAAAACAATTGTGGGGCGCTGCTGCGTTTGGCGGCAGCGCCCCGGCCTGATGCCCGCTACCCGGCAGGTTGCAGGGAATTGCACGCAGCCCCGGACGTGAACTGCCGCACTTCTAGCGACCAGCGCGATTCTATTGCAATGTTCTGCCACTCATCCAGGGGGTAGGGACAGGTGTACGTTTCGCCCGCCTCATCGCGGAACTGCACCACATAGCGTTCGGTGCGGTCAGCCTCGCGCTCACAGCCCAACCGGTCGCTGCTGCATGTGTTCAGGTTGGCCTCGCCCCACTTTGGCGCGGGGGACAGCCCCTCGCCGCTGGTGCGGACGATGCGCCCTTCAGCCCAGCCGTCAATGTCATAGGTGCAAAAGTCGTCCATCACGGGTTCTTCGCGGAAGCGCGGCTCGCACTCTTCAATTTCGGTAAAGGTGCCGTCGCCGTTGTCGCGGCGAACCCTTTCGCAGGTTTCACCATCTTCAACGCGGCGGGTGTCGCGCTGGCGCAGTTGGCAGCGCTCGTTGTACGCTGCCGCCGGGACTTCGTTTTGCCAGTCCTCGCCGCGAAGGGTTTGGTAGGTTTCAATTGCGATTTCGCGCTCCCAGCTATGCCCGGTGGCTAGCACTGTGGCCTGTGTGGTGCGCGAGAACAAAAAGAACAGCCCGCCGATGAGCAGCACGGCCACCAGGGCAATAATCCCCACGGTGCGCCCGCCGCCGCCTTTCTTTTCCTGCCCCGATGGGTTAATGCCCGCAGCGGCCATTTCGCGCTCGAAGCGCTCCTGGTCAATGTCGCGGCTGTCGCTGGATTCAAAGGACTTGCCTGCTGCGATGGATTGGGTATCGAGTGTGCGGGCGGCGGCAGCGCCTTCTAGCGGGGCACCACAGGTGCCGCAGTGGACGGCATCCCCGGCGCTGAGGCCACCGCAGGACGGGCAGGTTTTGTCTTCGCCGACGAGCACATGGTCTTCTACGGCAACCTTCTCGTCATCAGCCGGGAAGTAGCGCGAGTCGGGGTCTTGGGCAGCGCCGCACACCGGGCAGAAGCGGTGCGTTTTGCCCAGCAGTTTCGTCTGGCCGCAAAATTTGCAGTCCCACTGCATTTCATAGTGTTTTTCCTGAGCCATAAATCATGATCCTGGGTTGCAAGAGAAGAACGTGTTCCTGATTGTAATCCCTTTCCGAATTTTTGCAGCAGCACAGCCGCTATTTAATAGGGCTATTGTAAAGTCAAGGTTTCACATCGCGGGGATGCTGTTCCCGCACCCCTGCAAAGGGTTGGCACCCTTTGAACCCGTGTTTTCGGACGCAAAGCGCCCGAAAAGGCGAGTTTTTGGTCACTTTTTGAAAAAAGTGACGGGTTTGGGCCGCGCCCAATCATCAGCCGTGCAACTTTGTAAAAACCCTGCCGAAAATCAGGGGGCATTGGCGCGAGATAGCTAACCTGTTTTATAATAAAAGCACTGGTTGGTAGGCAGCTTTGAGAGCTGCCGTGCGTCAAACAAACGTCAATTTTAGGCACAGGCAGGCCGTCATGAGCGACAGCAGCGTTTGGAAAATTGAAATTACCGGGTCCGATATTGATACGCCGATTACGATGAGCTTCGAGCAGAAGCTGCTCCTGGGGCGTCACGATGAAAGTGGCGAGTTGAACACCGATCTTGACTTTAGCGCTTACGGCGGGGCCAGCAAGGGCGTCAGCCGCCAGCACGCCCGGCTGGTGGCCCACAAGGGCAAGCTGGTGATACAAGATTTAAACGCTTCTAACGGGACGATGCTCAACGGGGATAAGCTCAACCCCCGGCAGTCGTACCCCGTGAAGCTGGATGAAGATAACAGTCTTTCGCTGGGGGCGCTGAAGCTTCGCCTGCGCGTATTAGAGCAGCCCGCCCAGGCCGAGGGCGAAGACGTGAGTACCGCGCCACTGGAAGATGTTGACGGCACCGAGGTCAAGCGGCCAGAGGAATTAGGCAGCGCCCAGGCTTATGACACCCCCGCTGAAAACGACCTTGCAGCGGATGCCTCATCAACAACCGTCCTTATCATCGAAGACAGCGCCACCAACGCAGATATGTTCGCCATGTGCGTGCAAAAATTGGGCCTGCGTAGCACCATTGCCCGCAACGCCAGCCGTGCGCTGCGCTATCTTAAAGAAGAAGCCCCTATCGCCGTGATTGTGGACTACATGCTGCCCGGTATGGATGGCTCGCAGATTACCGCTCACATCCGGCGCGAGAGCCACATGGAAACGACGGCTATCATCATGGTGAGCGCCAACGCCAACGCGGGCACCCGCCGCGCTGCCCTGGACGCCGGGGCGGATGAGTTCCTGGCGAAGCCCATCGCGCCCGAAGACATGATCCGCGTGTTGAACCAGGCGATTGAGCGGCGGCAGGCGGGGGATGGCCTGCTGCGAACCCGCGAATTAAAAGACAAGAAGGGCACCAAGGCGCTGGCCGAAACTGACATCCTGAGTGAAGACACCAGCATCAGCCCGGAAACGGTAGCGGTGCTGGTTTCAGGGGCGGTAGAGCGCCCGTTCACGGTAACGGTGAAGAAGCCTGTTTCTTTTGGGCGGGGCAATTATGGCAAACCCACCACCCATGTTGACCTGAGCCGTTATGGTGCGGGGGATAAGGGTGTGAGCCGTATGCACATGCGCCTGAGCCACAACGACGGTGACTTCTATGTAGAGGACCTGGATAGTGTGAACGGCACCTATGTGAATGGGGTGCGGCTGCGCGGCAGCGAGAAGAAGCAAATCGAAAGCGGCACCGAACTCCGGTTGGGGCAACTGGGCATGTATATCTACTTTGGGACGGGTGAACCCGCCAAAGGCAGCAGCGCCACCCGCCAACTCAACCGCGATGATGTGTTGAATCCGACTAACGGGCACAAACAGCCCTAGCTTGACGGGGGATGAGAACGTTTTCCATCCCCTGCATGAGATGTGATAGGCTGTTATACCGATGCACGCAAGCTAACGGCCTGGCCCCATGATGACCCCACCCGCTGCCATTATCTCCCGGCACCGTTTGCCACAGCCCTACCGTACCGCGATTGTGGTGTTGTGGCTGGTGCCCATTGTGATCTTGTTTGCTGCCCTGGTTGTGGGCAACGGCTTTAAGCTGATGCTGCTGCATCCGCTGCTGCTGGCGGCCCTGGCCCTGATGGCCATGCCTGCGCTGTACATCTGGCATGAGGGGGTTGATGTGACCGAGCGCGGGCTGGTGGTGCGGGTTCGGGGGTGGCGCTGGCTGCCCTATGAGCAGTTAGGGACGTACTACCTGCATGATTATAAGGGCGGGCGCGTACTCAAGCTGTGGGATGCCCACAACCGCCGCGTGCTGAGCTTGTACGCGGCGCACCTCACCGATTTACCCACGCTGCTGCACGCGCTGAGGTGTCATTTGCGCTGGCGCGGCTGGCCCCACTAACCGCCAAGCGTGGCCACGATGTCGCCGTCGGTCCACTCCGGCTCACCTTCGAGGTGTTGCAGCGTTTGATTGTAGAAGGTGTGCTGGCTTTCGCTTTGCGCGTTGGCGTGGTAGGCATCGCGGCTGGCAAAGGCTACCGCTGCAAGGACGACGTTGGGGTCGTCTGTGCTGTGGTACACCGTCATGGAAATAAAGCCTTCTGGCCCCTGCCAGGTATTCAACAGGGCCAGGAATGCGTCCATGTGCCCCGCTTTAACGCGCCACTTGCCGATGGTACCGTACATTGTCGCTGCCTCCGTTAGACCTGTTACTGCTAATTGATTGCTTCAATTATGCGTCACTCATGTTATAGCAATGATAAGGCGGCGTGAAAAGTGTGTTTGCGGGTGCGCCCCTGCTGCACGCCCCCAAAACGTATAACAGAGACAAATGGTCGCACGTATAGGCGCACATAAAGCGAACGCATGATCTACCCTGAGCGTGTATCTTATGACACGTTTGAGGGTAATCATGATCGAAACGATAACCACACTGCACCGCTTGCGGCGCTATTTGGGCATTACGAATCAGAATACGTCGGATGACGATAGGCTGCTGCTGGCGCTGGCGGCGGCGTCTGCCTATGTGGTGGGCTACACCGGGCGGCAGTTCCTACCGTACCGCGCCGCCATCCCGCATGAGGTGGTGCCCGGCCTGCCGGGGGCGCTGCTGCTGACGGAAGACCTGCTTGAACTCAAATCCGTCACGGATGCTGACGGCACTGTGCCGCTGGATGACATCACGCTGCTGCCTAGCAACGGCCCGGCCAACCTGCTGCACCTGGACGGGGCGTTTGCGCTGGATGGCTCACCGGGCGGGGATGTGAATGTGGAGGCGATTTGGGGCTGGCACCCGCACCCGGCGGCGATGTGGCAGGACAGCGGTGACATTGTGCTGGACTTTACGTTGAGCGCGTCGGCTACGACCGTCAATGTGCTGGACGCGGACGGCCTCGCCGCTGACGGGTTGACGCCGCGTTTTGCCGTTGGGATGCTCATTGACATTGCAACGGAGTTCATGCGCGTGCTGGCCGTTGATGGCGACGCAAACACGCTGACGGTTGAGCGCGGTGTACGCGGGACACCGGCGGTTTCGCACACGCAGGGCCGGTCAATTTTCGTGTATACCCCACCCGCAGACGTGGAAACCGCTGTACTGCACCTGGCGACGGCGTTCTATCGCCAACCGGACCTCCGCGCCCCGGACGAGGTTCCGGCGGCGGTGCTGACGGTGCTGCAACGGCTGCGGCGGGCGCTGGTGCGGGCGTAAGGGGGTGATGCGATGTCAGTTACTCCCTTTCGCACGGCGCTGACCCAACTGGCAGCCATCAACATTGAGGGCGTCATCAACTACGGCCTGGATACTGTGCCGGAAACCGTCCCGCGTGGGCTGCTGCCCGTGCTGCTGGTGCTGCCCGCTGACCCGCAGAATGACCGGCTGTTTCAGGATTATGGCGACGGCTTCCGGTCGGTGGCGTTTAGCGGCGGGCCGCGCACGCTGTCAGTAGCGGTGACGCATTTGCTGCTGCAAGCGCCCATCGTGGCCAGTACCGGCGCAATGGCGCACTTCCCGGCGCTGATTGACCGCGTGGACGCCTACACTGCCGCCCTCAGCGCGGATGTGCTGTTGGGCGATGCGCTGGTGGAGCCGCTGCGTGTTTCGGTGGAGATTGGCACGTTCGACTACGGCGGCGTGACCTATCACGGCTGCGCGTTCCGGCATACGTGGCTGCTGGCAATCAGCGGGGAGGCGGTGCCATGACGACGTACACCATTCGCTATGACCGCGACGATAACGGTGCCTATGCCGCAGACATCACGGCTGATGTGCTGGATGCGCGTTGGCGTTTGGGCATGACTGCCCCCTATGACAGCGTGGCGCAGATTGCCACTGCTGAAATCACCGTCCGCAACCGGGATCGCCGCTACTCGCCGGAAGACCCAACCAGCGCGCTGCAAATCGGGCTGGCGCTGCGGATCACGAGTGATGACGGCACGACGCAGCGCACGCACTTTATCGGGGCCATTGCCCACGTAGACCCCGCCCCCGGCGATCACGGCGAGCGCACAGCGGTTATCACGGCGGAGGGGCCGCTGCGGGCGCTGCGCCAAACGCGGGTGCGCCTGGATGCGCTGCGCGATGTGCGGGCCGATGAGGTGGTGGCGGCGGTGCTGGCGCAGGTGCCGCTGCGAGCGCGTTACCTGGGCGGTGCGTTCATTGTGGGGCTGGCTGGACGCGCCGAGCTTGGTCAGACAACCCGCCTACCCGATAGCGCCGCCCTTGTTCCCAGCACGTTGCAGCGGGGCAGTTCGGTGTTCGCGTATGTGGGCGACACCTGGGACGATGGCATGTGGGCGCTGCGGGCCATTGAGGATGCGGTAGAAGCTGAGCGCGGGCGCTTCTATGTGGATCGGGGCGGCGGCCTGGTGCTGCTGGGCCGCTTTGACCTGCTCGAAACGCGCCCACTGGCGGCGACCTTCCGCGATGATATGGCCGGACTCCGGTTCAGCTATGGCGCGGATGTCGTCAGCCGGGTGGGGGTCACGCTGCGCCCGCGCCGGGTGAGCGCCACCAACGAGGGGCTGTGGACGCTGGGTCAGGCGCAGCGGGTGCTGGCGGGGCGCTCACAGGCGTTTACCGCTCGCTTCCGCGCCCCCGATGGCAGCCGCATTGGGGCGTTGAGCGTGCAAACGCCGCGCCCCTATGCCGATTACACCATCAACAGTGACCCCGCCGGGGCGGGTACCGATTTGACGGGCAGCGTGGAACTGCAACTGATCGGTGTAAGCGGGTCCGCAGCGCAGTTGCGGCTGGTCAATCCCGGCAGCGTGGAGGCGTACTTGCTGCCGGGGGCAGTGGTGCGCGGGCGGGCGATTTACACGGCAGCGCCCATCACTGTCGAAGCATCCGACCCGCTGAGTGAGACGTTTTACGGGCCGCACGACCTCGTGTTGAGTTTGCCCGTGCTGACATCCATCACGCAGGCGGAAGACATCGCTCGCTTTGAGTTGTTCCGGCGGGCACAGCCACGCGGGGCCGTTTGGCAGATGACGTTGAGTGCGGGCACTGCGGGCGGGGCGGGGTTGGCGCTCACGCTGTTTGAGCGGGTGCGCGTGGAAGCCACGCAAACGGGCCACAGCGCGGCTTATCTGATCGTGGGAGAGGCGCATCACGTCAGTGAGGGCGGGGCGCGGCACACGGTTACCTGGGCGCTGGAGCCGGTGAATGCCGGTGGGTGGTGGCGGGTGGGGTCCGGGAAATTGGGGATTAGCACGCGCCTGGCGTATTAAAGCGGGGTGGCAGCAAAGTGAACCAACACGATTCAACCATCACACGAAAGGACAAACACACATGACATGGACGACGCCCCGCACCTGGGGCACGGGTGATCTCGTTACCGCAGCCGACTTAAACGAGCAGGTGCGCGACAACCTCGCCTACCTGAAAACCGCCACCACCTTTGATACCGTCGAGGTGGACACCAACTACAGTTCCACAGCGACGTTCTTCACGGATGTGGACACCAATAACCTGACGCTGACCGTGAACACACGCGGCAAGCTGGCCCTCGTCGGCTTTGAGGTCGCGGCCCGCCAATCGCAAACGTCGCACGCCATCTGCTTTGATGTGACGGTGGATGGCAACCGCGTGGGCAGTAACTTTCGGGGGTTGGCCTATCATCGCATCAGCAACAGCCGCGATGTGAACGCCGCCACCCCGGTAAGCGCCCAGCACTGGCTGGCTAACCTCACCGCCGGGACGCATGTACTCAAGTTGGTGTGGCTGCAAGTGACAGCCGCGTCGGATACGGGCTACATCGACAACACAGCCGGGGGTGGGATGCCCACACGCCTGTGGCTGATGGAATTTGACATCTAGGGAGGCTGATAGATGAATAACCCGGACCTGTACACAGACAAGATCAAGCGCCGCCCCATCATTGACCCGCTGCTGCTGGTGCTGCGCTCGCGGCGGGTGCTGGTGGCTGTGGTGGCGCTGCTGGTGGGGCTGCTGGTGAGCCTGGTACCGCAGCTTGAACCCGCCCATACGGAGCTGCTGGTGCTGGTGATGACGCTGGCGCTAACGATTATCGGCGGCTACAGCATGGAGGATGCCGCAGCGGTTTCTCGGCAGCAAAAGCCGCCCGCCCCAGATGACCTGCACGGGTTGGTCAAGGGGGCGCTGGTGGCTATCGTAGAAGAAGCCGCAGAGCGCGACAAGCGCACGGAGTAGTTTCTCAGGTAGGTTCCCGGCAGCACACGCCGGGAACTGCTCACTATGCCCGCTGGACGTTTTCATAATCACGGATGAGCGTGTAGGCTTCATCTAGCGTATCAACGAAGTGCAGCTTTTCGCTCACTTTGGGGATGAAACGCCTGGCCGTGCTAACGATGGTGCGGACGGCATTCGGGGCACTGACGATAAACAGCAACCCGGTGTTTTCGGAAAGGCTTCGTTCGGCTGTGGGAAAGGTGAGCATCAACTGGGCGGGCGTCTTCACTGTCTGGCGCATATCTGCAATGGAATGCACCACATGTGGCTGAGAGCGCACCATGTCCTGAATTGCCTTCAGTGAAGCACGGTGTTCCTCAATCGTCCAGGGGTCTGTAAACCCTTGCAGGATGACGTTTTGTTGGGCATTGGCCCAAAAGACCTTGATACTCATATCAATAAACCTTGTGAAATCAACTTTGCCTTATGGTAATCTCTAAATGAGAGCGTAAGCTAATTTACTTAGTTTAATTTCACAAGATATTAATCTTGACGGGGTAGGTCGCCGCATGGCCCCACTAATGCGGCGACCTGCGCTGCCACGTAGCCAATGCGGCCATTGGGGGCGCGGGTTTCGTGCCATGTAGCGCCGACGGCTGTTACTTCGCGGTATTCACCCAGGGCAACCGCGTCGATGATCTGGCCTTGCATACTGGGGATAGACCGCACATTGACGCCGCCCATTTGCCCGGTGCTGGGGGTGAGGCTGCACACCTGCGGCAAGGCGGCCTCGCCCGGCGGCAGCATCACGTCTCCGGCCCCTGCTGGCGGCACGAATTCGGGTTGGGGGGGCGGGCGCACCTGCCACCAGCGGGCAACAGCGGTGCCACTGTTTATCATAACATCCGTGAGGCAGGCCGGGTTTTGCCAGCAATACGCGGGCGGCGTGACCTGTGCGCTGGCCCCCGGTGTGTGTGCGACACTCAACACGATAACCAGAACGGCAAAAAACAGCAGGGATAAGCGATGGGTGTTTGACAGAGGCATCATATTGCAGACGGGGACTCACGTATTCAGGCGATGGTCTGGATGTTGCGGTGGGCGCAATATCGAAGATTCAGATTGGCGGACGCGCAGAAGCGCGTCCCTATGCCGCCACAAACGCACCCTGTAGGGACGGCCTTCTGGCCGTCCGCGTAGACTTCAACGTGGCACCCGCAACGCGGGTCAACAGCCTAGTTTTCCAGGTTAATCGACAGCGTCATTTCGGGGACGGTGCTGAGGGCCACGCTCACGATGCAGGTTTCCTTTGCGACTTCGGCCATCTCCATGAATTGGACGGCTTCGATACCGGGCACGTTGGCGTCTGTATTGAGTTCAATCCTGCTGATCTCGAAGCCGCCGCCGTCTTTGGGCGTCAGGTGGACGCGAGCGGCGGTATTGACGTATTCTGGCGTGAAACCGGCGCGTTCTAGCGCGGCAGACAGGGCCATCGAGTAGCAGCCTGCGTGGGCTGCGGCCAGTAGTTCTTCCGGGTTGGTGCCGGTGCCTTCTTCAAAGCGGCTGCTAAACGAGTACTGGCCTTCGTAGGCACCGCTGCCCAGTTTCAGGTCGCCTTTGCCGTCCTTCAGGCCGCCCCCACTCCATTTGGCTGTTGCTGAACGTACTGCCATGCTGTGATCTCCTTGTATATGTAGACGCAATCTCGTTTATCATACCGCTGTGATGGGCACACATCAGCGGGCATTCATGGGGTTATCATGTCTGCAATTACCACTCAATGCCGTCGTCGTAGCTGTCACGGATGCGCTCTAATAGGGCCAGCAGCACCTTTTGCACATCCAGCGGGCGGGTGGCCACACACGGCAGCACGGGCAGCAGGTGCCCATCCAAAAATTGCAGCAGAATGCGAACATCCTCTGGCGGCAGTGCTTCGCGGTGATCTTGCTTATTGGCGGCGAACACATACGGCTCATCTGGGGCATAGGCGGCAAACGTCGCGGCAATGCGGCTGGCATCGCGGACGGTGGCGTGCTGGGTGCTGTCAATCATGATGACGGTGCCCAGCAGCGTTTCTGGCTTGATAACGCTGCCTAAAAACGTAAAGTCACGGGTGCCGGGGGCTTCGTAAAAGCAAACGCGGGTGCGGGCGTCCAGCGCGATTTCACCCACCATAATGCGGCGCGTCCAGCGGGCAAACTGCACTTCATCCTCTGTTTGGAAGGGGGCGTCGGGGTTCATCGCCCCGCCGGTGCGGGCCAGCCATGCCATGATGGCCTCGTTTTCTGCCGGGGTAATCACGCTCATATCCTGGCTGTCGCGCAGTGTGATGACTTCGGCGGCGTGCTGGATAAACTTCGACTTGCCCGCGCCACGCAGCCCGGCGATCACGATCCAGTAGGTTTCCTCTGCACGGTAGCCGTTGGGGTTGCGGGCGGTGTTCACGAGGTCGCGGCGTCGGACTGTAAGCGGTGAAGTAGGGTTAACAGCACCTCTTTGACCGATTGGCGCTGGGTGGCCACGCACGGCACCACACTGGCCCCCCGGTGTTGCAGGTTGAGCAGTACGGTCACATCTGCCGCGTTGACGGCGTTGGGCAGGTCTTGCTTGTTGGCGGCTACCACGCACGGCACGTCTGTTTCGCTAACGCTGTCTATGATGCGTGGCACCTGGGCAAATGTTTCGGGGGCGGTGCTGTCTACCATCACGACAACGCCTAGTAAGCCTTGCTCCAGTGCTTCCCCGACGGCATCGTAGTGGGTGGTGGGCGCTTCGTACAGGCACATGTAGGTGTCGTCATCAACGGCAAGCTCGCCCACCAGCAGGCTGTTTTGATAGCGGTCGATCAAGGCTGTTTCGTCCACTGCGCCTGCTGCGCCCGTTGCCAAAAACCGCGCACTCCAAATGCGGAGTGCGTTGCGGGCCTGCACATACTCGTCCTTGTCGATTATGGACATATCGCGGCGGTCACGGTACTGGGTCACGTCCGCAGCCGTTTGCAGGAATGTCGTTTGGCCGCTGTGGCGCACACCCGTCACAACAATCCAATAGATGTCAGGGGTCGTCATCATGGGCGGTTGCCTCTCCCTGGTAACAGTCATTTTGACATCATTCTAACGCCTAAAGTGGGGCACAATACATTACAATTATTAAGTTAGACCGCTAAAACCTAAAGTGGAAAGGTTTATTTATGTACACTAGCCTCCCCGCAAAAAATCGTCAAACCATCATTCGGGAGCGGGCAGCGAGCCTGTTCGACCAGTCATGGTTTGTTGGCAAAGTGCAGGATGCGTTTTACCGGGTGGCCCGGCAGCGCAGCGACATGTTGGAACTGCCGCGTATTGCCGATGACAAGCTGGCTATCGACTGGCTAGAACGAACGGCTATCCCCATTGACCGAATTCTGGGCAGCAATGGCCGTCCAGATCGCTTCAACCGCAACCTTCATCCCCGGCAGCGGCGTGACAAAAACCGCTGGATGAGCGTGGCTGTTGCTATGATGAGCGACATCACCCTGCTACCGCCGATAGAAGTGGTTGAGTATGACGACTTGTATTATGTGGTAGACGGGCACCATCGCGTGTCTGTGGCGCGGGCACTGCGGAAGATCGCCATAGATGCAAATGTGGTGCGTTGGCATGTCGAATCGTAAGGTTACGGGGCAGGGGGGCTGGCCAGCGGTGCCTCCGCATAGGCCCTGGCGGTCAACGGTGGCAGGGTGCCTTGCTGCACTGGCAGTAGATTAAGCCGCACGCTTGTTCTGGCAAAGGGTGCCAGCGGGGCGTCCCCCTCCCACACACGATAGCCGTAAACATCTTCGTTCGCGTCCAGCAGGGTAACCACCACACGCGGCGCTGCGGCCACCTCATCCCCCACATTGACAACCTGTGCCCTGTATGTGTAACTGCGCCCGGTCTGCGTCAGGCGGGCATCTTCCAGCCGCAGCATTGCGCCCTGCCCCGCTGATGACGCCACCGTGCCCGCCACCAACCGCACAGACACGCCCTCAACCTGCTCTGGCTGCACATCCGGGAACGTCACCCGGTACGGGGCCACCCCTTCTGGCGGGATGGTGGCCTGCTCAACTGTTGCCTGCCCGGTGGCCAGGGGCAGGTCACCGCTGCCGAAAAGCTGCACTTCGACGGCCACCCGCTCTAGCGATTGGCCGTTGCTGTTGTAAACCATACCCAGGCAGGTAATGCCATCGGTTGGGGTGGGGTAGCAGTTGGGCGCGGCCAGCGCGAGTGACGGCGCGGGCAGTGTGGAAATGGCGATTTCGGCCTCGCGGGGGGCACTGGGTATGCGGAGCTGCTGGCCAATTTGCAGCAGTTCCGGGTCAATAGCCGGGTTGGCGGCGACCAACGCTTCAAACGCCACATCAAACTGAATGGCAATATCAAGCAGGGTGTCGTCCACCTGAACAATGTACGTTTGGGGGGGCGGGCTGGGGGGGGCAGTTGGCCTGACGGCGGTTCGGGCGGCGGGCCGCCAGGCGAGGGTGGGTGCAGGCTGGATGGGGTCGAATACGGTCAGCGTCATGCGCGGCGGAACGGTAAAGCTGGCGGTGGGCTGGCTGCTGGCACTGCTGCCGGTGGTCAATGTGCAGCCCGCCAGCCAAATCATGGCCAGCAGCGCGATACACGCAATTGTCGGTACCCACACCCAATGTTCCATCGCCGAAAAGGCTGCCTCTCGGTTGCAGTGCTTTGGCTAGCTATACCTGTAATTATAACGATGAACGCCGCAAGTTGCACCTAACCTGTGGCGCAAAACGCGCAATCTGGTTAGGATTGTGTTGTCACATTCTTTGTCACGTTCTAATGAGGAACGCAACGTTGTCCCCAAAATCCCTGGAAGTCCAACTGGGTGACCTGCTGCGCCAGCGTGAGGCCACCGTTTGCACGGCGGAGTCTTGCACGGGCGGGTTGATTGCCAGCCGCCTGACTGACATCAGCGGCAGTTCGGCCTATATGTTGGGCGGCATTGTCGCGTATGCCAACCCTGTGAAGCAGCAGTTGTTGGGGGTGCGCCAGGGTACGCTGATGGCCTATGGCGCGGTGAGTGAACCCGTGGCGGCGGAGATGGCGCTGGGTGCCAGAGAGCGCTTTAGCGCGGACTTCGCGCTGAGTGTAACGGGCATTGCCGGGCCGGGGGGGGGCACCCCTGCCAAGCCGGTAGGGCTGACGTACATCGGGTTGGCCTACGGCGACGGCGCGGTGGATGTGCAGCACGTCACCTGGGCGGGCGACCGGATGGCCAACAAGCGCCACAGCGCAGATGCCGCGCTGCAAATGCTCATCAACTGGCTGCGAACGAACCCGCTGTAAAAGCTATTCCGCGCCCTGGGGCGGGTTGGCTTTCAGCCTGTCGTAAAGGGCGGCGTTGTGGTCGGCATATTGGCGCATATTTTCCTCCCAGCGCGGCATCTGCGTGATGACCGTGCGGAAGTTTTCCACAAAGGGGATGCCCTTCTCAAAGTAGCTCAGGTTGACGATGTACCACGCCTCCATACCCGCCCCGGCGGCGGCCTGCTTCACAAAGGCATGAAGCTGCTGCTCGTCGGCCACCTTTACCGTAAACGGATAGATCACATAGCCGTATTGGTCGGTAAACATCTTGCGAACGCGCAGGTCCAGGTGCATCTCGTCGGCAATGTCTACCAGGTCACGCATCTGGTTAAGGCCGTGATGGTTCACAATCCAACTGCAAGCGTAATAGGCGTGAATTTCAATGGGTTCAAGTGGCTGAGGGGGGGTGTCTGTCATGGGGCATCGGGCCTTGTTTGCGTCTTATTTACCGTAGCGCAAGGACACGGCTGGGTAAAGGCCATGTTAGAATACCAGGGAGATACGCATGGTGATTGCCCCTTCCCCTGGCTTCATGGGCGAAATCCTGGACTTTTCCCCACAGTGGGGAGCCAAGACTATCGCCTTACGGGTGATGCCGCGCTATAATACTAGCACCGTAAACAATGCTTTTTGAAAGGTTATGTTAGGCATGGACCCTAAGAAGACTGCTTTAGTGTTGATTGAGTACCAGAACGACTTTACCTCCGAGGGTGGGGCGCTGCACGATGGCGTCAAAGGTGTGATGGCCAGCAGCAATATGCTGGAAAACACGAAAGAAACCATCGCCAAAGCCCGCGAGATGGGCGCTACCGTGATCTATGCGCCGATTACGTTCCAGCCGGGGTACTACGAAATTTCTGAGCATCCGTATGGCATTCTCAAGGGCGTGGTAGATAGCAACGCCTTCGTTAAGGACACCTGGGGGGCAGCAATCGTAGATGATGTGGCCCCGCAGGAAGGGGACATCGTGGTTGAGGGCAAGCGTGGCCTGGATACCTTCGCCAGCACCAACCTTGATTTTATCCTTCGCAGCCGAGGGATTGAAACCATTGCTTTGGGCGGCTTTTTGACCAACTGCTGCGTAGAAAGCACTATGCGGACGGGGTATGAGAAGGGCTTCAACGTGATTACGTTGACGGACTGCACCGCCTGCCTGAGCGAAGAAGAGCAGCGTGCCGCCACTGAAAAAACGTATCCGATGTTTAGCCGCCCCATGACGCATGAAGCGTTTATCGAAGGGTTGCAGGGCACTGAACAAGAAGTGGCCACACGCGGCTACGAAGCCTAGACACATACCGGGGTGGCCCTTTGAAGCGCAAAAGCACGGGGGGCACACCCCACACCCCCAGGGGATTTGCATCCCTTGCCCCTACACTTCCCGGCACGTTGCGCCAAAAGCTGCCTGCCGGGGGGATGCGGGCAGCGCCCTAACGAACTTCCCAAATAATTTCTTAAACCCTTATCCCGCGTAGTTCGGGTTACCCAGCGTCAGGATGTAGGCGACCACAGCATCCAGTTCTTCATCTGTGAGGATGTCGCCGTAATTCATGGGCATCAGGTTTTGCGGGTATGGCCCAGCCTCATCAGGCGGCACAATGTAGTCGTTCGGGTGCAAAATTGAGTTGCGGATGTATGTCACCACATCCGGGTCACCCGATTCGACAATGCGCTCCTCGGCGCGTTCATGTAGGCCCCACTGCCCCGGCCCCACCAGTCGAATCACACTTTCGTCAACCGAGTGGCAGCTTGCACAAATCCAGGGGCCAGAGGATGTGTTGTACATCTCGTTAAACACCTGCATCCCCAAATCTACATCTGCGGCAGCGATGGCGGCAGCAATCGGGTCATCTTCCGCAGCGGCGGCTTCTGCCACGGCTGCCTGGGTTGGCTCTGGTTCAGCTTCGGTGGGGGCTTCCGTCGGCGTGGGGGTGTGGGTGGGCGGTTCTGTTGGGGCCGGGGTATTCGTCGGCACTTCGGTGGGGGCTTCCGTCGGCGTGGGGGTATTCGTCGGCATGGCGGTAGCCGTCGGTTCAACTGCAACGATGGCAAGCGCTGTTGTTTCGGTGGCCGGTGCTACTTCATTGAATGCCTCGGTGGCATTAAACGTGGCCTGAATAATGCTATCACTGCCGCCGTCGCCGACGGGGGCCAAATCGTTAAAGGCTTCTGTTGAGTTAAAGGTTGCGGCAATGCCAATGGTGGTATCTGTGCCGTCTGTGACGGAGGGGTTGCGCGGTGTGGGGAAGGCAAATACCAGGTAAATCACGCCCATCATGGCGATGAGCATGATGAGCGCGGGCCAGCCCCCTAGCGAAGCCCCCAGTGAATCCTCTTGTGGTTGCTGCGGCCCATCTGGCACGATGAGCGATTTGTCACTGTCATTCACGGAAAATCGTCCCTTTGTACAATAATTCTCAAATGCTGATGTCATTGTAACTGGGTCGCTAGCTTTTTGGCCAGCAGCAGTGCCGTATTGGGTGTGTTTCACCCCGGTGTGTTTTGCCCCCGGTGAGCTACACGGTAGGGTATACTGGTGGCGGCAAGGCGATATTTACGAGCAGGACGGCGAAACCACAATGACAGGGCAGGATGACCTCCTCGGCAAGTTGGTCAACGGCTACCAGATAGAAGGCGTGATTGGGCGCGGCGGCATGGCAACGGTGTACCGGGCTGTGCAGATGTCTATGGGCCGGGTGGTGGCTATGAAGGTGCTGCCGAGGCAGTTTGTAGACGACGAAACCTACATCCAGCGCTTCAACCGCGAGGTGCAGATCGTGTCTACATTGGAGCATCGCTGTATTGTGCCCGTGTATGACTACGGCGAAACCGAACGCCAGCCCTACATTGTAATGCGCTACATGCCGCACGGGTCGATTGAAACGCTGCTGGCCGAAAACCCCGTCCTGCTGGAGCGAACGGTTGAGATTATCCGGCAGATTGCGCCCGCCCTGGACTACGCCCACAGCAAAAGGGTCCTGCACCGTGACCTGAAGCCGAGTAACATCCTGCTGGATGACGGCGGCGGGGCCTTTATCACGGACTTTGGCATTGCTCGCATTTTAGGCGAGGGCGCGGGCAGCACGATCACCACGCAGGGCGTTGTGGGCACCCCGGCTTACATGAGTCCAGAGCAGGCGCAGGGGCTACCGCTAGATGGCCGCAGCGATTTGTACTCATTGGGGGTAATGGTGTTCGAGATGCTTACCGGACGCCGCCCGTTTGAAGGCGATACCCCCTACGGTGTGGCCGTGATGCAGGTCACCGCGCCGCCGCCTGCGCCGCGCAGCATCAACCCGGCGCTTTCTGTCGCTGTTGAGAGTGTGATTTACCGCGCACTGAGCAAACGCCCGGATCAGCGCTATGCCTCTGCTGTGGAACTGGCTAAAGCACTTCAGCAGGCCGCTGATGGCAAAGGCACCAACGCTGACCGCACCGCCATCCCCCAGATGCAGCAGCCCGTACCCACCGTGCAAACCGTCATGCCGCAAACACACACGCCACCGCCGTACAGTGCGCCCGCTAACCAGCCCCCCTCCCGCTCAAATCAGTCCGCGTGGATGCCGCCCGTCCAACAGAAGCGGCGGCACGCCCGGCCTGAGCGAGAGCCTAACCCGTTGATGAGCCTGATGTTGGGGGGGGCGATTGGCTGCGGCCTGCTGGTTGTGCTAATTATCGTGGTGGCAGTGGTGGCGGTGCGCGTGAGCGGCGTGCTGGAAGCCCCCCCTACGCTGGACGCAGAAGGCGGGGTGGGGGTGCCGGGGGGCGGCATCACCCTTGGGGCGGATGTTGACAGTGAAGGCGACAATGCCCCGGCCTTTGTGACGGAGGAAACTGCCACCCTACCCGGTGATACCGCTGCCGCCGATGAGATGACAATGATGGCCCCGGCGACGTTGGCGCTGACGCCCACCCCGCAGCCTTTGCAGGTTACTGCGATCTTTGTGACGCCAAGCGCTACGCCGGGGATTCAGCCGCCAGGGGTGCGCTAACGCCCCCCAAGCAGCCCTGCATACGGGTTGCCTACCTCATCCGTGAAGGTACCCCAACCGATTGTTACTGAGTATGACGTGCCGGCTTTAAGCAGCGAAGCCGGGTCAACGATTACAACGGAGCCGTTTACAGCAACTTGCGGTGACGTTACGCTGATGCGTTCCACCTCACCGCCACCCATCTCCCAAATGACGATGTACCCCGTTACCGCCACCACTGCCTCGCTAAAGGTCAGTTGCAGGTCGGCGTTGGGGTTCATGTTCCCAACACCGTTTGCCGGCGATACCGACTGAAGTACGGGCGGGATGTCGTCTACCACTTCAGGCGTATAGGTCGCCGTCGGTGTGAGCGTCGGTGTATGGGTAGGCGTGAAGGTATAGGTCGCCGTTGGTGTGAGCGTCGGTGTATGGGTAGGCGTTAAGGTATAGGTCGCCGTTGGTGGGTCAGTGGGTGTGTGGGTAGGCGTGAAGGTATAGGTCGCCGTCGGTGTGTCAGTGGGTGTGTGGGTGGGCGTGAAGGTATAGGTCACCGTCGGTGGGTCAGTGGGTGTGTGGGTAGGCGTGAAGGTGGCTGTGGGCGTGAATGTCGCCGTAGATGTTGGCACATCTGCCACTTCTTCCCCGCCGCTGGTAGCCTCGAAGTAGCTCGCTTCTGGCCGCGCAAATTGGCCATTCATCAGCAGCAGCGCCAGCAGCGTCCAACTGTCATTGAAGTAATTTTCCGGGTAGTTGGCGCTCAGTACCGCATCATACGCCTGCTGCGGGCTGGATTGCAGGCTGCCTGTGGCCTGACCGCAGTCTGTAGCGATGGGGTCCGGTGCCGCCCAGATGGACACCGCCGCGTTTGCCGTAAACAGCGGCGCAGTATACGGGTGGACGGGGTGGCCTGTCAGGTGATACTCCGCCTGCACGTTGTTAATGCCCACACTGCTAAAAAAGCCGCCCATCAAGTTCATCTGTTCAAGGGCGCGGCTGTTGTTGAACCACGCTGCATCAACGGCCACACGCCAGTTATAGCGTGACCCGTCATAGCCCCAATACTCAGACGATTTGCCGTGCCAGGGGGTGTACTGCGGGCCGCCATCGTAGCGCGTCCAGTTGTGAACAAGGTTACTGCAATTTTCGGGGCGGGCCTGCGCGGCTTCGGCAATGGCGTAGTTGCGGTCGATCACGTCAAACCAACCGTCATTACCCGTGAATTCTGCGAATACCCGAAAGTACCCCGGTGGGAAGTAGGATAGGTTGACAATCCCTGCCGGGTAGGCTTCCCGCGTGACCCAAAAATCACCGGGGAGCAGCTCATAGCCGGGGTTGTCATCCTGGCCCGCGTATGGCCCATAGCCCGGTGCATCCACTTCAGTTTGCCAAATGGCCTGGATCAGGTCGTTGGCAAGCTGGCAGTAGTTCAGGCCAAATTTGCTGGCTGGCCACGCGCCGCTGTTCACCCGTGTGCAGGCGGTTATCAGGGCAATGGCCATATCTACGTCGCTGTCAGTGGCCGCACCATAGCCCAGTATTTGGCCGTGGTCGCCAATGTACCAGTGCATCAGGCCATTGCTGTCCAGGTGGTCTGCGGCAAACAGCCACAACCCATCGAATAACGTTTGTTCGTTAAAGGTCACTGCAAAAATCATCCCATAGGCTTGCCCCTCGCTAACGGTGGTGCTGTTGTTTACACCGCCATATACGCGATAGCGGGGCCAGTTGCCCGCGCCACTGGTGCCCACGTAACGTGACTTGTACGTTTCCCAATGGCTGTAGGCGTCTGCCATATTGAACTGAATGGTGTTGGCGTAACCGCTTGCCGGATGCTCAACTATCAAAAGCGTAATGCAAACGGCACCAATAAGAACCCGAATGAGAAGGTTAGATGCGCTTATCATCGACTAGCACCTCTTTGCTATTCACGAGCTTAGAGCGTGTAGATGAAGTGCAATTCAAATAATGGTTGTTGCTGCTGCCGCCCGGTAAAGCTCCCGATTCACACGATTGGCATTGATATAGTTAGGATTGTGAAACGGGCAGCTTGGGTGCCCGTCATCACGTTTACGTTTTTTATCCTAACTCAGTTTGGGGATGGGGTGCTAAGTACGATGGTACTGAACGGGGTATAAATTTGTACGTGGAATGTACAAAGAATGTATGTAGAATGTAAAAGCGATGCTATTGAGGCTTAATTAGCACCCAAACCTTCATAAAAGGTGCCAGCTACATTCTGAAAGGTTTCTGCCTCAATGGTAATTTCATAATCTGTGCCGAAGCCGAGTAATGTGTTCGGGTTTACCGTAACGTTGGTGCCCTGGACAAGCACCTGCCCAGATGCCACGTCGATGCGTTCAACTTCGCCACCGCCAACCTCCGAAATGATAATATGGCCTGATACAGCCGTGACATCTTCACTGAACGTGAGGTGCAGGTTGGCGTTCGGGTCTACATCACCGGTGCTGTTGCCGGGGGTCACGGCTGTAAGCAGCAGCGGTTGGCCAAAGTAACGCACATCGGGTTGTTCAAACTGGCCCTGCATCAGCAGCAGTACCAGCAGCACCCAGCTATCGTTGAAGTAGTTTTCCGGGTAGTTGGCGTTGATAACCGCGTCATAAGCCTGTTGGGGCGTGGTTTTCAGGTTGGGGGTTGCCGCGCCACAACCTGTGACAGTGGGGTTGGGTGCCGCCCAGATGCTCACGGCGGCGTTGCTAACGAACAGCGGCACCGGGAAGCCGTCGGGTTCCTGTGGGTAGCCACTCATCCAATACTCGCCCTTAACGTTGTTGATGCCCACACTGCTCCAAAAGCCGCCCAGCAGGTTCATTTGCTCAATGGCTTTCGCGTCGGTGTGCCATGCCACATCCATTGCCACACGCCACGCATAGCGGGCGGCGTCGTAGCCCCAAGCGTCTTCAATGCCAACGTAGCCCGCCAATTCTTCCGGTTCACCAGCATAGTTAGACCAGTTGTGGACGAGGCCACCGCAGTTGCCCGGTTGGGCCTGCACCGCTTCCGCAATTTGATAGTTGCGGTCAATAACTTTTTGCCAGTTCGGGTTGCCTGTGAATTCCTGGAACAGGCGCATATACGCCGGGGAAAAGTAAGACAGGTTCGTGATGCCATCCTGGGGGTAGTCCACCCTGGGTGTAAACAGGTTGCCCGGTACCAGTTCATAGCCCAGGTTGTCGCGCATAAACTCCGGTTGGCTGGGGTCTTTGTTCGGCAGGTCAACTTCATAGGCGAAAATGGCATCAATGAGGGTTTGTGCCAGGGCGCAGTAGTCCAGGCCATAGGTGCTTGCGTTCCAGTCGCCCCTGTTGACTTTGGCACAGGCCATCAACAGGGCCATAGCCATATCCAGGTCGGCGTCGGTGGCCCCACCTGCGCCAATGACGCTCTGGTAACCACCAATGTAATAATTCATGAAGCCGTCGTTATCCAGGTGATCGGCGGCAAACAACCACAGCCCGTCGAATAGGGGTTGCTCATCAAACGTGGCGGCAAACAGCATCCCATATGCCTGGCCTTCGCTGACAGTGGTGGTATCCGTAATGCCGCCGTACACGCGCTGGCGTGGCCAGGGGCCGGCCTTATGGGTGCTAATGTAGTTGTTTTTGTACTGCTGCCACCGCGTTTGCACGTCGTTGGGGTTAAAGGTGATGCCATTGGCTGAGACCTGGGCGGGTTGGCCAACGGTCAGCAGGCTAGTAAAAAGGCTTACAATAATAAAGGCGAGAGGAAACCAGGGCTTCTTTTTGTTCAACCGGACACCTCAATGGCAGAATGTGCGTAACTTACTGTTACACTTTACTGTCAATGGGTATCAAGTAGCAAGTATAATTTTGTTAACTACGTAAATTTCATGGTTGACGGACGCGCTATGGCACGTCCGTCAATGTTACCTTACGGTTTACCGAAGGTTAGTCGCGGCCTAGCTGCCATGTGCCGCTGTCCTCATTAAAGCGGAAGGCTTCACCATTCAGGCTGAACAGCACATGGAAGCCGGGGCCGGGCACATAGTCTTCGTCTGCTATCTCACCGCCGGGCACGTACTCATAGCGGCTGATGTAGCCGAACTCCGGGGTGACGGCCCACCCCAAAATATCACGGACTTCTTCGTTTTCTCGCCATAGTTTGCCAAAGCCGCGCACTGGCTGGTAGTTGCCCGCTGGCACGTCCAGGTCGGGGTCGCTTTCGGGGTCGGTGTCTTCGTCGAAGGTGTCTTCGTAGATGAGCCACTCACCACTTTGATTGTCGTTAACGACCATAACCCAGATTTGATTGGCGGGCTGCACCCAGAACATACGCCCCCCCTCAAACACCTGCTCAGCCACCTGCACATCGGCCTGCACCACATCCGGGAAGCCATCGGGCAGGGGGGTGGGGCCGCTGGCTTGCTGGGGCGCGGGGTCGATGTCGGCGCTCGCCTTGCCAATGGTATACACGCGCACGGTGCCATCTTCGCCCGCTGTTGCGATAAGATCACCATCCGGGCCGAACGCGACTTCCGTAATCAAACCGTCGTGGTCACGGGTGGTGCCGATGCGGGTGCCTGTGGTGCCGTCGTACAGGTTCAGCCGTCCGTTGGCGTTGCCGTCGGCAATGATGGCCCCGTCTGGGCTAAAGGCAGACAGGCCATAGCCTGTGTATTCAAACTCGAACAGGGTGGTGCCGCTGGAAAGGTCCACCACACGGTTTAACCCGTCATCGCCCAACACAATCAGGCGGCTGCCGTTATTACTGAACGCAACCGGCTCCACGAAGGCGGTGCTGTACTCAAACTGCTGCATCACCTGCCCGTCGGGGGTACCCACCCGCACGATGTTCGGCTCGTTTGGCAAGGTGTAGGCCAGAACAGTCATTTCGCTGCTGAAGTCGGCCAGGGCGAAGCTGTACGGCAGGCGATAGGTGACGGTGTTGGCGGGGGTATCCCACAGGCCCAGGTAGCCGCCAAAGTCGAACGTGGCGAACTGCTCACCGGAGGGGGCGAAACCGGCAATCACACCGCCGCCGCTGGCCGGGAGCCGGTCTACGCCGTCGCTGGCTATAGTGGGGTCGGCGTCCAGCGGCAGTTCTTCGCCGTCGCGCCAATTCCAGCGGCGCACGGTGCCGTTTTCATCTACGCTGATGACTTCTTCTGTATCGCTGGCCGGGTTAAAGGCCACATCCAGCACAGAAGCGTCGTGTTGCAGTGTGGCCATTGCCTGGCCATCTTCCACGCGCCACACGCGCACGGTGCCATCCGCGCCAGAACTGGCCACGAAGCGCCCGTTGCCGTTGATGGCCACCGCTGTGACGGTATCCCCATGATCGTCAAACACCTGCCGCTGGCTGAGCGTGAGTTCACGGGTGGGTGTGGCCACCGGGGCGACGGTGTTGGTGGGCGTGGGGGTCACCTGGGGGGCCTCGGTTTGTTGGGGTTGGGCGGTTGCGGTCAGCGTCCCGGCGATGGCAGCGTCCACTGTCATCTGGAAGGCTTCGGTGGGGTCTAGCTGGGCAGCCTGGGCCGTTTGCGTAAATGCCTGCTGGATGGCCGCGTCTAGCGTGGGGTCTACGTCCTGGGCACCGCCGGTTATGGTGGGCAGCAGCAAGCCCGTTGTTCCAATCAGCAGCAGCGTTAGCAGGGTAAATATCAGGATGCCGCCTGTTTTATGGCTGGTCAAAATCATGTTCCTTTGGGTTGCGAACAGACACAGCGGGCTACTATATAGGAATTTTGCGGGCTTGTCCTCACAGAATCGCTCAATCTGACGGAAGGTTAAAGCGCACTTCATTTAAGGTATGGGTCAGTAAGCGGAAAGAAATGTGAAATATTCGATAAGAAATCGTGGTTGTCCTATCCATTAGGGGGGTCCCAACATACAATATGGGGCTGTGCATCTCATTAGCGGAATGAGCTACTCATGAACTTCCTGAAGCAATTGTTTAGCAACAACAGCAGAAGCGACGACAACGACGACGGCATTTACCTGTATGTCCGTCCGAAAGGCTGTGAAGAAGTGATTCGGGTACGCCTGAATCCCCGCAACGATTTAACCGTTTCCGAACAGGGCGGCTACTTCGTTCACAAGACGGCGCGTGGCACCCACCGCTGCTTTAACCCGGTTGAAATGTCGCTGTATTTTGACCAGGGCCGCAAGTTGCAAAACAACGACATCAAAGGCGGTGAACTGGTGGAGTTGGCCGATTACGAAGCGTGGCAGGCCAAACTCGCTGAAAAGAAGGCCAGGGTGAGCAGCAGCACCCCGGCTGAGGAGCAGGGGTAAGGCTATGATTTGCAGCGGCGGACGCGCTCAGGCGCGTTTGACGCGGCTAACGCGATAGGGCCTGCACCAACGCCCGCAGGGCAGTTTTGTAGTCTGCTTGTACATCGAAGCGTGGGCTGCGGCGCAGGTCATCGGGTGGGTCTACGTCCCCGATTTGCGCGATAACCACCGGCTTGCGCTTTTGCTTGAAAAACGCCCAGGCGCTTGTCGTCGTCTCGTCTTTTGCCCCCCCATCAGAAAGCACCAACACCATCCGTGAACAGTCCTTCAAGGCTGGATGCACCCCACCCGCCCAGTTGACGCCATCTGGCACAGCGTCGTGCAGCCACGTTGTTAATCCGAGCTTGTTCAGGTCAGCGGCGATTTGCTGGGCCATCTCTTCATCGGCTGCGCCATAGTTGATGTAAACGGTGTTCGGGGTGATTTTGGGCTTTTGACGTTTGGCTTTTTTATGAACCACGACGGCTTCGGGCCGCTCAAGGCCGTCGTGCAGGTGGGTGGCCCCCATGCGGAAGACGGTGCCACCGCATTCGGGGCACTCGCCGCGTGTGCCGGGCGTGCCCCGGCTCGTCCATACCGCTTCGGGGTCTTGCATTTGTACCGGTTGCTTGCAGCGCACGCAGTACGCCTCGATGATCTGCGATTCATCCTGTGGGGTGTCGCTCATGGCTGTAAGTGCCCCCTTATGGCTTTTAATGGCGGTACTTTTGTACTCAAACAGCATTACAAATCATATACTTTTATACCGAGGCTAACGTTTTCGCGCTATAGTACATTGTGAGTACAGAAGCAACATAGCAGAGAGATACCCTAATGAGCAAAATCGCACTGAGTTGGGACAATGGCGACAAAACCGTCGTTCGGATGACGTTCAAGAACTGGTGGACGGTTGATGACTATTATGTTGCTTTTGAGCAATTCGGTCACATGGCAGGGCAGCAGCCCCACACCGTTCACTGCATTGCGGACTTCAGCCGTAGTGAAGGCTTTTTGGGCCACTTACTGAAGGACATCCCCATGTTAGAAACCTACCTACCCCTCAACTATGGGCTGTGCGTGATTGTGGATGCCTCGTATCAGGTGGAAACGATGTTCAGCATCGCGCATCGGGTCGCGCCGACGGTGTTCGGCAGTGTGCGCTTTGCCAATGATTTAGACGAAGGCCGCCAGCGCATTCATGAAGAGGGCTACCCGCGCTGCGCCGCTGCGGACTAGCCCAACAGTCCCCTTCCTCACTGCGAAAACCGAAAAACAATCACAACTTGATTTTTGTTGCCCCGCGCCATGTGCTATACTCGCAACCATGATGAATCAGCAAGCGCGTCGTGAGTGGGTTGCACAGGTTAAGGGGAACGGGTGGGCCGCTGCCCTTAGCCTGACGTTGGACGTACTGGCCCCACTTGGCCCACTGGGGGCACAGGTGGTGTGGGTTTTGCAGCCAGCCCTGCGCCCCTGGATGCCGCCAACGGCCCTGGAGCATCTTGCACTCACGTTAGAACGGCCTGACGAACTGGCCCAGGTACGCTGCTGGCTGGACGAAGACGACCCAGCAGACGATGAACTCGGCTGATCGGTAGTGCCCTGGCGGGCGCTCAATTTGTTTTTTTTGCGTCCAAGCGGCGCACACCAGGGGAAGCCATCGTGGACACCGCAATCCAAACCCTCACCTTTTTAATCCTCGTGTTAACGTTTGCGATTGTCGCCTTGAGCGGGGCAGTGGTGCTGCGGCGGCGCGGGGCGGCCCGGCGGCGTGGTGTGGCAGAGGCGAACATCCTGCCTACCCGCGTGATTGACGCCTATGAGCAGGTCCCGTTTATTATTGGGCAGGCCGTTGAGGCCGACCGCCCGGTGTTGTTTAGTACCGGGCGGGGGGCGCTGGGCAACGATTCCACGCTTATCACCCTGGCGGGCACTGCCCTGATGTACTACATCACGCAGCGGGTCACTGTTGGCGATACGCCCCCCCTGTTTTTGACCAGCGAAACCAGTACGATCCCGTTGGGTTACGATGTGCTGCGGCGGGCGTATCTATCGCGGGGGGTGCAGCCCAATTTGAGTGTGGCCAATGTGCGCTGGTTCCCGTCCGGGTTGACGGGGGCGCGGTCGTTGGTGTTTGCGGCCATGCTCACGGCGACCATCAGCAGTGATAACCCTGTGGGCAGTGTGCTGGTGGGCCGCTTCGATGAAGAACTGGCGCTGGCGCTGCTCTCGTCGCAGCAGGCGGGGGCGCGGTCAATTGCGGGCAGTGATACGCTGGTGGGGCAGGCCGTCGCCTTTGCGATGGCTGACAGCGCCCTGGTGGGTGAGGATGTGTACAGTGCGGTGGGCTACCTGGGCCAAACGGCCAGCGAACGCGGCACCCTCACCGCTCAGGATACGCTGCGCGGGTTGCTGATTGTGACCATCATCCTGATTGCTATCAACGCGGTGGCCGGGGAGCAGGTGTCAAATTTACTGGCACCGCTGCTAGGCCGCTTTTAAGGACAGCCCGATGAGACGATTTAACAACTTACTGGCAACTGCCCTGGCCATGAGCATCGGCTTTTTGATGACCGTTTCGCTGCTGATTGACGGGTTAGGCGAGCGGGTGCTGGCCCTGCTGGTGGCCTTCGGTGTGGAGCCGTTCGTGCGTTCGTTTGCGCCCACCGCGCTCACGGTGATTACCACCACCGTTGCCCTAACGATTATCATCGGGTTGGTGAACCTGCTGGGCGTCCATTTTAGCCGCACTTTTTTGCGCTTTCGTAAAGATGGGCTGCTGAGTTTGCTGCTGGTGCTGAGTGCCCTGGCGGTGATTGTGGTTGTTATTACGGAGCGCACTGGCCAGTTGGCCGCCCCGGCAGGCGGGCCAAGCTACACGACCCTGCTGCGGAATACCGTGCTGTTTTCTATTGAGGCGTCCCTGGCCGGGCTGCTGGCCTTTTCCCTGATCTACGGCGCTGTGCGGCTTACCCGCAACCGCGTGTCCCTGGAGATTATGGTGTTTTTGCTGGCATTGGTGCTGGCGCTGCTGGTGCGGGCCGGTGCTTTTGACTTCATCCCTGTGCTGGCGCAAAATTCGCTGATCGAGCGCGTTGGCGAAAGCCTGGTTAATGCGGGGACGATTGGCATTATCTTAGGGATTGCCCTGGCGACCCTGGTGGCGGGCGTGCGCGTCCTCATTGGCCAGGATCGCTCTTTTCGTGATTAACGGAGTTGGATAACCCCCATGAGCGATGAATTCGACAAGAACGACGACGATATGTCGTGGCTGGATGACTTTGACGATGAATCTGGCGATGGCACCAACGACGATGACCTTGAATTCGACTGGGACGGCGACGACGACGACACTGCGGACGGTGAAGCGCGCAGGGGGACGGGCAGCCTGGGCTTTACGGGTGACTTGAACTGGCGTCAGGATGAGGCCAGTGAGGGGGATGACGGTTCCCCGGCTGCGGGCGATGATGATAGCTTCGACTGGCAGACTACAGACGACGACGAGGGTAATAACCTGGGTGGCGACCCGTCTAAGTTGGGGTTTACCGGGATGCTAAGCTGGCGGCAGGACGCCGACGACGCCGACGAGGGCGACGAGAGGACCGACGACCCCATCGACTTTAGCTTTTTAGACGACGCTGACGCTGACGACTTTGACCTGGCCGGGGGAGACGCGCCGCAGCCCTATGACCCGTTTGCAGAGATGAGCGACGCGGACATCTTGCGCCAGTCGCGCACCGGGCTGACCGACGCGATGGGGGATGACGCTGACGACGACGACTTTGACGATGACGACGATGACCTCAGCTTTTTGGATGACATCGGCGCGGACGAACTGGAAGCAGACCGCGTTAGGACGGGTTTTACCGACGAGCTAAGCGGCGACGAGGCCGACCTCAGCTTTTTGGACGACATCGACGACGAAAGCGAAGACGAGGCCGCGCCGCCTTACAACCCGTTCGCACAGGTGAGTGACGAGGACGATGTAGACCTCAGCTTTTTGGATGACGTGGGCAGCGACAACGAAGGTGGGCGCGTTAGCACGGGCTTTACCGGCGCGTTAGCCGATGGCGACGTAGACTTCAGCTTTATGGATGACCTGCCCGCAGACGAGGCCAACGACGCGGTACAGCCCTATGACCCGTTCGCAGAGATGAGCGATGCGGACATCTTGCAGCAGTCGCGCACCGGGCTAACCGACGCCATGAGCGACGATGATGACGACGATGACCTCAGCTTTTTGGGCGACTTCGACGGCGACGACAGTGAAAGCGAAGCCGAACAAGCCGCCCCCTACGATGAGTTCGGCGGCCTGAGCGATGAGGAAATGCTGCGGCTGACGCGCACCGGCCTTACCAGCGCGGTTAACGAGGCCGAAGCGGACGACGAGGCCGACGAGGCCGACGAGGAAGACGACAGCGCCGCCGTAGACGCTTTCCTGGCCGGGCTGATGGGCGGCGGCGAGCAGGACGAGCCAGAAGCGGCTGACCCCTTTGCGTTCGATCAGGCCCAGGCAGGCAGTATGCTGGCCGACGATGACCTGTTTGCGGGCATCAGCGACGATGACCTGCTGGACGATGAGCCGCAGCCTGAGCCGGACTTTGAGCCGGAACCGCAGCCCGACCCCGAACCGCAGCGACAGTATCAAGACCTGGACGACCTGCTGTCTACGTTTGACGATGAGATAGACCTGAGCCAGCAGATGACCCTGGAAAGCGGCGAGCTGGCCTTTGAAGACGCCCTGGACGACGACGACGATGCCTTCCTGGTGCCTTCAGATGATGATGACATGCCGATGCGCCCGGACTTCCTGACGGGGGTATCGGTGGGGGATGCGAGTGCGGGGACATCGGCAACGGCCTATGTGCGCCAGATGGAAAACCGCCCCGAAGACGACCTGGATGAACGCCTGTATGCGTTCCGGCAGCGCGGGCAAAAGCTCAGCCGCCGCACCCCGCCTGACCCGGACATGGAGGCGATTTTGCCGGGCGTGGTGGATACCCTCGGTGCCCCGCAAATCCGCCTGGAATCCGAGCGCATTAGCGAGGGCGTGCAACTGAGCGACGAGCAAGCCCGTGAGCTTGAACTGCTGCAAGGGCTGGTCGCGTCTGACGAGCGGGCACTGCGACGGGCCTCCCTGGGCGATGACGAACTGCTCAGCAGCGACCCGCTAGACACCCAGGCGCTGCCCAAACAGGCTGCTCCCCGCCGATCACGCCGGCGGCGCATCGGGCGCAGGGAAGTACCGCTGGGCCGTATCCTGGCGGCGGTGCTGGTGCTGGCCGCCGTGATTGCGCCGTTTTTCGGGTTCTTCCTGTTTGGTGACGAGCCGCCCGCCCAGTTCACAGGGGGGGGGCAGGCTGCCGTGTTTGAAAACATCGGCACCATTGCCCCGCGTGACTATGTGCTGTTCGCGGTGGAATATGGCCCCACCAATGCCGCTGAACTGGACCCCATCTTAGAAGCGATGGTCAAGCACACTATCGCGCAGGGCGGCTTGCCGGTGTTGGTGGGGCGCAACCCGGTGGGCATCAGCCGGGCAGAAGACCTGATGACGGGTATTGTCACTGATGAGGACTTTGTGCAGGCCATCGGCGGGCCAGACCTGGCCTTCAATGAAGACTACTACATTATCGGCTTCCAACCCGGCGGTGAGGCCGCCCTGGCTGAACTGGCCAGCGACACCGAAACCGTGCTGGCCAGCAACATTCGCGGCAACCCGACTTTGCTCGACCTGGCCTCACTGGATGCGTTCGCGCTTATCGCGCTGTTGGCGGGCACGCCCAGCGATGTGCAAGCCTACGCGGAGCAAATCGCGCCGCGCACCAGCACCCCCCTGGTAGCGGGTGTGGGCGAAGTGAGTGCCGATGTGGCCCGCCAGTACCTTAATGCGCCGGATGGCCTGGACGGTTTGCTGGTTAGCCTGCCAGATGCCGCCACCTACGAGCAGCTTTTGAATGACCGCGTGCTGATGAATGCTGTAGACGTAGCCAACCTGCCCCCTGCCACCCGCCCTTTTACGCCCACCCCGCTGATTTCAGCCACGCCGTCTGGCACGCCCACCCTCACGCCGATTGGCTTTGTGGCCAGCGCCACCCCCGAAGGCTTCGTCCCTACAGACGTGCCCGCCGGGTTTGAGCCGTTCCAGCGGTTCGGGGTGGGGGCGTTCGTTACTTCACGCGGCGGGGCCATCAACGCCCGCAGCGGCCCCGGCACCCAGTTCGATGTTGTCGGGACCCTCGGCAGCAATGAGGCAGTCATCGTGCAGGGTGAGGCCGAAAACGAGGTGGGCGACATATGGACGCTGGTGCTGCTGCCCGATGGCACCGAAGGCTATGTGTTATCTGACCTGATTGTACCCGCCGAGGGCGATTTGATCCCCGCCGCGCAAACCCAGATTGCCGAGATTGAGGCGGTGAACCGGGTGGGCGGCGTCGCCAGTGCGCCAACGGCCACCCCCTTGCCTGCCACCATCGAACCCATTGCGCCGGATGGCGCAAGCGTTGATGTTGAAGCTATTGCCGCTGCCCTGGACCAGGTAGGCACCATCATTGTGATTGGCGACGGCCCGGTCGATGTGTTCCCGGCACCGTTGGCGGATGCAGACCCCATTGCCACCGCCAACCCCGGCGACGAACTGCCCGTCTTGGGGGTCGCATTTACGGATGAGGCCGTAGAGAACGTATTCATAGAAGTCCAGTTGAACGCAGACGGTGAATCGGGGTTCATCTATGTGCTGGATGTCGAAATCCCTGGCTTTGGCCGCGTGGATTTGAGTTCTGGCGTGCCATCAATGGTGCAGGAAGACCCGGACACGGTTGAGTCGATGGTGCAAGCCGCCACCGACACACCCATGCCCACCGCGACCATCCCGCCAACGGAAACGGACGTGCCCACCGCGACGGATGTCGCTACCGAGGCCGCTACGGCCACAGCTACCGCCACGCCGACTGAGGAAGAAGAACCGACAGCAACCCCAACACCATCAGCAACCGCCACGCCGACGCCGACGCCCGACCCGGCGCTGGTGTTGGATGAAGGCTCAGTGGTGCTAACCTCGTCGCGCACATCTATTAATGTGCGGCGCGGCCCCGGTACTGAGTTCGAGCGGATTGTGGTGCTGCGGCCCAACACGCGCCTGCTGGTGATTGGCCTTGCGGCGGGTGAGCGCTGGGTGGAGGTCAACCTGCCGGGCGGTGGCACCGGCTTTATCTTCCGCGACCTGGTTCGCGTTGACCCGGACGGCACGCTGCCCACGCCCGCCCCGACGGCCACCGACGTGCAGCCCACACAACCGCCCACCGATACGCCGACGGCTACGCCCACCATCACCCCCATTCCGCTGGACGCTGAGGGGCTGGTCGCGCAGATCACCGCCCGCCGCTCAGTGAATGTTCGTAGTGGGCCAAGCCGGGGCTTCCAGCCCATTGGCCCGCTGAACCCTGGCGAGGTGGTGAATGTGTTGGGCGCTACTGAAGACGAAAACTGGCTGGAAGTCCAACTGCCAGACGGGCGCACGGGCTTTATCATCGCAGATGCGGCTGAAGTTGTGCTGGGGGCCACCTACTTTGAGCAGGCCACCGCCACCGCGCTGGCCGGTGGCCAGGCACGCATCGTGCCACAGCCGCAAAACACAGCGCCTGCTGTCATTGCAACCCTGTCAGGCGATGTGCCAGGGCGCATCCCATTGGGGGGCGGCTCCACGATGACAGTTCGCGGCCTGCAAACGGTCAACGTGCGTGAAGCCCCGTCCATCACCGCCCAGGTGGTGGGCCAACTGCCGGGGCGTGCCGAAGTGCCTGCTTCTGTGTTGAGTGCTGACGAACAGTGGGCGCTCGTCCAACTGCCCGGCGGTGTTGAAGGCTGGCTGTCGCGCCGGGTTGCCATCCTGGAGCTTGTGCCGTTTGATTCCCCACCGACGCTCACGCCCATCCCCACGCAAACGGGCCAGCCCACCCGCACGCCCACCCTCATGCCAACGGCCACCACCACACCTATCGGGGTGGAAGCTGAGCGTGAGACTGAGCGCGAAACGGAGGAAAGCAGCGTAGAGCGCGAAGGCGACGATACCGGTGTGGAGCGCGAAATTTTGCCCACGTTTACCCCTACCCCTACCGCAACCGAGGCCGGGGTCGCGCTCAATCAGCCGCGCCGCATGAGCCGCCCCGACCGCCGCCAGTACCGCCCACACCGCCAGGACGGCACGACGGGCGAGATCGTGGCGGATGGGTTGGCCAATGTGCGCGGTGGCCCCGGCATCACCTTTTCTGTGGTGGGCACGGTGGAACCGGGCACAGTGGTTGATGTGCTTGGCGCATCTGACGATGGGGCGTGGATCGAAATTGTGCTGCCCGATGGCCCGGAAGGCTTCATCAGCAGCCAGTTGATCGTTATTGGCGGCGATGTGCCCGCCGCTGATAACGCGGAAGACGTGCCCGAAGACGTGCCCACCGATGGCACCGGGGAGATTATCGGGGCGGGGCCGGTTGACCTGTTTAGTGGGGCGGGTGCAGACTTTGACGTGATCGGGCAGGCTGAACCGGGCACGGCGGTGGTTGTGGTTCGGTTAGAATTGGACGATGACGGCCAGACGTGGGCGCTGGTGGAACTGGACGACGATACAATCGGGTTTGTGCGGACGGGCGATGTGCTGGTGACCGAGTTCCCCGGCGGCCAGGACCTCATCCCGACGACGACCCCTTCCGCCACGCCGACAGATACCCCCGAACCCACCGACACCGCCGCCCCGGTAAACGTTACGCAGCCCAGCGTTCAGGACGCGCCCACCCGCACGCCCGACCCCAACGCGACGGCCACGCCAACGGTAACTGCCACCCGCACGGCTACGGATACCCCTACTGAGCAGCCTACAAACACCCCCCCGCCAACAGCCGATGACAACGCAGCCACCGAAGCCGTCACCCAGGAAGCGGCTGTGGATGGCGAGGGCAGCGGTGAAATCACCGAGGAAAATGTCATTGTGCGCGATGGCCCCGGCCCAAACTTCGACGCGATTGCTACCCTTAACCCACCGGATGTGGTGGGGGTGCGCGGGTTCACTGTGCTGCCCAGCGATGAAACATGGGTGCGCGTCCGGTTGGATGACGATACGGCTGGCTACGTTCCGGCGGCTGCCATCCGTGTGACGGCCTTCCCAACGGTTGATGAGCCATTTGCGGGCGATGGGGCCGCTACCCCCACCAATGCCGCTGAACTCACGCTGCAAGACGGTGAAGGCAGCGCTAATGTTACCGGGGATGGCGCGGTCGATGTGCTGGCCGGGCCGGGGGCTGATTTTGATGTGATTGGCACTGTTGCGGCGGGTGGGGCGCTGCCCGTGCGTGGCTTGCAGGTTAGCGACACGGGTGAAACGTGGGTGCGCGTCCGGCTGGAAGGCGGCGGGATAGGCTATATCAATGCCAGCAACCTTACCGTGACCGCCTTCCCTGGCATCAACGAGCCGTTCGCAGGCGTTGACGGGACAGTTGTTGCCCAGGCCGCCGTCACCGAAGATGCGGCGGTTGTCATCACCGCCGAAGCCACCGAAGACCTCGCCACTGCCGACGTTACCGAAGCGGGGGTGGGTGCGGGCACTGCCGTCGCCCGTGCGAATACCAGCCGGGTTGGGCCGTTCACCATCGAACAGGGCGGCGAGTTTAACAACAGCCTGGTGCGCCGGGAATATGCGGTGCGGCTGGGCTTGATTGTGGCGGCACTGGTGATTTTCGTCTTCGGGTTGGGTAATGCGCTCTTTTCACGCAGGAGTAAAAGCCGATGACCCTCATGCAGATTGGCGACATTGTTGCGCTGATTGCCACGCTGTTTGTGTTTACCTACCTGCTGGGGGATTTCTTCCCGCAGCGGCTTGCCAACATTGTCACCATCCCTTACCGGCTGGCGGTGTACATCTTCGCCGGGTTGACTGCCGGGTTTGTGGCCATCGTCACGTTTGACAGCGCCATTGTCCCCTATCTGAACGACTTACAGGCCCCCGGCGGGCCAGTGGTGTTTGTGCTGCGGTTGTTGCCCCTCATTTTCGTGATTGGGCTGCTGCTGCCCAACTTCCCGCCTGCGCTGGGGTTCTTCAACCTGTTTAAGCGGCTGGCGCTGGCCTTTTTGATCGGTGCGGGCGCGGCGATTACCGTCGTGGGCGTGGTGAGTGGTACGCTTATTCCGCTGGCTGTTGAAACCGGGCAAAGCCTGGGCGACGGCACCGACCGCGTGACGCTGGCCACGGGTGTGCTGACCCTCATCGGCGTGATTAGCACGCTGCTCTACTTCCAGTATGGTGCCCGGCGCACCCCAACAGGTCAGATTCGGCAGAACATTGTTGTGCGGGTGCTGCGTGGGGTGGGCGGCATCTTTTTGGCGATTGCGTTTGGCGTGCTGTATGCACGGGCGATAGCCTCCACGTTGACGGTGTTTACCGAACGCATTCAGTTTTTACTTGCACAGCTATTCGGAGGCTAGGGCGCGATGGCAGAGGCACAGTCGATTTTAGCGGCAGACTTTGGCAGCGTGTACACCCGCGTGCTGCTGCTGGATGTGGTGGGCGGGGCCTATCAGGTGGTGGCCCGGTCGGTGGTTCGCAGTACGGGGGACTTCCCGGCGGGGGATGTGACGTTGGGGCTGCGGCAGGCGACGGCCCGCATTGCCAATGTGACCGGGCGTACCCTGCTGGATAACCAGGGCAACATCATCACGCCAGAAAACGAAACCCGCACCGGGGTGGACTTATTCGTGGCCACGGCCAGCGGCGGGCGGCCCCTGCGGGCGGTGCTGATTGGCCTGATGCACGACGTGAGCATAGAAAGCGGCATCCGCGCCACAGAAGGCACCTACGTCAACGTTGAGGAAATCATCAGCCTGCGCGAAGCCCGCGACGAGGAAGAGCAGTTGAACGCCATCCTGCTAACGCGGCCTAACATCCTTATTGTTACGGGGGGCACCGAGGGCGGCGCAGTGACCCCGCTGCGTAAGATGCTCAAGCTGGTGCGAACGGCCCTCAGCGCGGCCTCAAGCGACAGCCGCCCCGCGCTGCTGTATGCGGGCAACAGCGCCCTGGCGGAAGAAGTCGCTGCTGACTTTGAAGCGCTCACCCGTGTTTATATCGCGGAAAATGTGCGCCCCACCCTGGACGTAGAAAGCCTGGAAGACGCGCAGAACAAATTGGGCCGCGCCTTTGACCAGTACAAAGAGGCGCAGGGGGCCGGTTTTGACAAGGTGAGCGAGATGTCAGCCATGGGGCTGCTGCCCACCGCCCGCAGTTACAGTATCGTGGCGGAATACCTGGGCAAAGCGTGGGCCAGTACCTATGCTAGCAGCGTTGTGGTGGATGTGGGCAGCGCAACGGCGACCCTGGCCACCTACCGCGACGGCGCTGCTAAAACGACCATCCGCACGGATATTGGCCTGGGGACCACTGCCCCGGATATGGTCACTCACCTGAATATAGACGCCATCCGCCGCTGGATTCCGTACAGCATCGCCAAAGCCGACGTGATGAACTACGCGCTCAACAAGCGCCTGCGCCCTTCCACAGTCCCCATGACGCGCAATCAGATGTACATTGAGCAGGCCCTGCTGCGGGCGGGCCTGGAAAACATGGTTAAAGCGCAGTATCCCGACTGGGCCGACGGCGTGAGTGACGCCGATGTGGTTATTGTGAGTGGCAGTGCGCTGACCAACACGGGCAACCCCGGCATGGCGGCTATCCTTACCCTGGACGGACTGCAACCGGCGGGAACCACCGTCCTGTATGCAGACCCGAACGGCGTCATGGGGACGCTGGGGCCGCTGGCCTTCATCGCGCCAGAAGCCGTCGTACAGCTATTGGACGGCAGCAGCCTGGAACGGTTAGGGACCGTGTTTGCTGTGGAAGGCAAGCCCAACACGCGCCGGGGCGCTATCCGCTATACCATTGACTTTGACGACGGCGAACGCCTGACCGATGTGCTGGACGGCGGCCTGTTCCAGGTGATTGACCTGCCGCTCGGTAAATCGGCGGAGGTGCGCGTGCAGGCGCTCAGTGGCCTGACGATCAACGGCAGGCGGCGGGCGCGGGTGCGGGTCGAAGGCGGCACGGCGGGCATTATTCTGGATGCCCGTGGGCGACCGCTGCCGCTGGCGTTGAACCTGCACGACCGCATGATCCAGATTTGCGCGTGGATGACCCTCGCCACCGATTTTTATCACGAGGGCTATGAAGACGAAGACCTGGCCCCGGTTAATGAGCGCGAGCCGCTGGCCCCATTCGTGATGGGGGGGATGATGGCCACCGAACTGGCCAACCGCGAAGAAGACACCTCAGTAACCGACCTGCTGGAAGCCAGCGACACCGAATTGAACGAACTCGAATCGTTGTTCGGTGACGAGGAGGATAGACTGCGATGAGCTTTACCTCAGAATACCCCGAACAGCGCTACGTTTTGCCACACGCTACCCTGCGGCGCGAGGTGCTGCTGCCCAATGGCGTTTATGGCACGCTGCTGGTGCGCGACGGCCAACGGGTTGAAGTCAATACCATTCTGGCACGCGGGCAGCTTCCGTCGCACCATCACATTGTGGAGGCGGCCCGTGCTTTGGGCCTGAAAAACCCGGACGACCTCAATGCGATGCTGGTGGTTGAAATGGGTGACGTGGTGGTACGGGGGGATGTGCTGGCGGGACGGCATCCAAACCGGGGGGCGAGAGCTTTTGCGCCCGTTGAAGGCGTTGTGGTTGGCGTGGACCGGGGCCGCATCATTGTGCGCGAGGCCCCGGAAGAGGTCGATTTGTTGGCGGGTATGCAGGGCTTTGTGGTCGAACTGCGCCCCCGGCGCGGCGCGGTCATCCAGGCGACGGGCGCGGTGTTACAGGGCGTGTGGGGCAACAACCAGCGTGCCGTTGGGGCTATCCGCATGGAGCCGTCCGACGGCCTGGAATTCATCCAGGGTAACGACCTGAGCGTGGACTGGCGCAGCGCCATTGTGATTACCCGTAATGGCCTGGGGCCAACCGCGCTTGCTGTTATGGAAGAACAGGATATTGCAGGCGTCATCGCCCCCAGCATGGACAGCACGCTGATAGATGCTGCGCTTAGCTTTAACCGGGCTATTTTGCTTACAGAAGGCTTTGGTAACCAACGCATGAGCATCACCGTGCAAAGCTTTTTACAGCAGCTACTGAACGAACACCTGAACGTGCGCGGCTCTTTGGATGCGGTGCTGCCGAACCTGCTGGAATCGCGCCGCCCGGAACTGCTTGTGAACATCCCCGTGCGCTCTGGCGAAGACGACCCGCGTGCCCCGCGCTCTGCTGACCGGCTGCGGGCCGGGATGCAGGTGCGGGTGACGGTGCCGCCCTACCAGGGCCAAACCGTCACCATTGAGGAAATCCCGCGTAACCCGATTCAAATTGACGGCGGGATGCGAATGCGAATTGCCCATGTGCAGTTGCCCGGTGGCGACAGCGCAACCGTACCGATTGCTAACCTGGAAGTGTTTGCGGGCTAGCCCGAATTAGGATAGATTAGGCACAGGGGTAACGGGCTGCAAACCAGACTGAATGCCCAGTGTACCGGCCTCATGCAGCGGTCAGGTGCCGCTCCCTGTGCAGGTTCAGTGCCATTACCGCTCGGCTGCAAGGAGATTTAAGGACGACCCATGGGCTTCAACAACAACGACGACGACTTCGACTTTGACGATGATCTCTTTGCCGATGATGACGATCCCTTTGCCAACGATGACTTGCTCGGCGGTGACGAGAACGACATCTTTGGCGACGACGAGGACTTCGCCTTTGAAGAGGATGAGTTCGACGAGGGCAACTTTGAAGACGTTGATCTAGGGTTCCCCGGCGAAGAAGAAGAAATCCAATTTGAAGAGCAGCAGCAGCGCCAGGCCAGTGGGTCATTCCGCACAAGCCTGCTCGTTTTGGTGCCGCTGCTGCTGGTGCAAATCGGCATCATCCTGTTTTTATTCCTGCGCCCAACCGGGCCATCACCCATTCAGCTTACCGCGACGGCGATTTCGTCTACCAATGTTGCCATTGGCAACACAGCGACGGCCAACTTCCTGACGGAACAGGCGCTCGGCCTGACTCAAACCGCCGAGGCGGAATTCACCGACACGCCGACGGCTACCCCCACCGAGGACGCGACCGATACCGCGACCCCCTCACCATCGCCCACTGCTACTGAAACGCTGGACCCAACGCTGCAAGCCGTACTCACACTGGATGCGGAAGAAACCGCCGCCGCCCTCGCGCTCACCAACGCGGCTGAAACCGAAGCGGCCCTCCCCACGAACACGCCGCCCGGTGGCCTGACCAATGCTGACCGTGACGCAACCGCAACGGCCCTGGTAGACCTGTTCAGCAGCCTGACGGAAACCGCCGAAGCCCGCGACGGCACTGCCGTCTTGCCGATGGACACGCCCGAACCTGACGCGCCAACGGCAACCCCCGCCATGCCCGATTCTGGCTTTTTTGATAACACGCCAACGGGCGGCAGCCTGGGGATGCTGGTGCTTACGGCGTTTGGCTTGCTGGGCGTGATCGCGTTCAGCCGCCGCTTACGCGCTCAAAACCGCGAACTGGATTAGCCGCGCTTTGCTTTTTCGAGGGCCGTCGTTGGGGGCGGCCCCACCCCGCCTATCCCCGCCGTGCCACAATCACATCGCGCTGCTTAATCACCCGGTCAACGCGGTGGCCTAGCTGGTTGTAGGGCGGGTCATCCAGCACCACAAAGTCGCTGACCGCCTCCACCAGCGCGATCATCTCATCTCGCGGCAGTCGGGTGGCATTCCAACTGAAGGCCAACGCCCCGCCGTCTGCAAGCGACGCCGCCCAGGCGGGCAGCGCCTCGGTAAGCATCGGCTTCCACTGTGCCTGGTGCTGAATGCCATACGGTAAATCCGTAACGATAAGCTGCGGCTGCTTCAGTTCGTTGACGAAGTGGGCCACGTCGGTTGTGTCCCCGCGCCCTACAGCAAACCGCACAGATTCATTAATGGTGAACAACCAGCGTTTGCCCGCGTTTTTCATGCGGTCTTCTTTGAACTTGAGCGGAATGCGAGCCTCTTTCATGTACTGCTTGATAAACGCGACGGTGCCTTCAACGGTTTTTTTGTCCTGTTCGACCCCGGCCACGTCTGCGCCCAGCACCGCCCCCACAAACAGCGTCGTGCCACCCCCCGCCAGCGGGTCCAGCAGGGTGAGTTTGTGCCAGGGCGTGCTGTGATAGGCGCTGCTGTAGCGGGCTACATTGACCATGAACTGCGTGAACAGCTCGTTCGTCTTGCCAGTGTAGCGCCGGGTGACAATCAGGCTGTGGGGCAGGGTGGGCGTCACTTCAGCCGTGAGGGGTTTGAGCAGCGGCCCGTCTACATCGCCAATGCGGTCATACAGATGAAAATAGGCATCCGTCATGGCGAGGTGGGCCAGGGATTGCAACGTGGGCGCGTCTGGTTCGGTGGCCAGCGTGAATTGCAGGTAGTCCCGTGTGCCCAGGCGCACCCCTGCTATGTCCCCGTTGATTTGCGCCCCCAGCGCACTCAGCCGGATTTCGTGGGGGGCAAGCTGTGTCACCCAATCAGCGTATTGGGTGCTGCGTTGTGGGGCAATCTGGGCGACGAGGGTAGGCATGGTGGCTCCGGGAGCGATTTTCAAGTGGTTTGTATTTGCCCAATATAACGCATTCGTACAGGTGACCCCAACAGATCACTTTATTAACACACTGCTTATAAAAAACACAGCGCTCATCTTTCATTTCACTGTTTCTAACGGGACGCCAACGCCCGGATTAGTAAAGGTTTATGCCACAGGGGTATTTTTGCTGTCGCATCACCCTTTTAATCGTAAGACTCGAAGGACCTTTTACAACATGCGTAAGCTCATTGTATTGTTTGCCGTATTGACGCTGGCTGTTGCTGGCACCGCTTTTGCCCAGGACGACATGGCCGAAACCTCGCTGCTGCGAGTGGCCTACTTCGCCCCGGACGCCCCCGCTGTTGACCTGTACGTAGACTTTGCTGAGGGCGCACCCGAAGGTGTTGACATCCCCGGCTATGTAGACGGCCTGGGCATCCCGCTGGGCACACTGGAATACACTAACGTTACAGATTACATCGAAGCCCCCGCAGGGTCTTACATCACGACGGTCACTGCTGCTGGTGACACCGAACCGGCCATTGATCCTATCCCGGTTGACCTGATGGGCGGCGAAGTGTGGACGATTGCCATTTACGGTTCCATCGAGAATGGCACGTTGACCACCGCCATTTCTGACGATGCAGCCATCTATGCTGAAGTGGCTGAGGGCGGCTCTGTTGTGAGCGTGCTGAACACCATCGAAGATGCGCCCGCTGTTAACCTGGCAACACCCGATGGCGTCACGCTGGTGGAGGGCCTGGGTTACATCGGTGCCCCGATGATGGACGAAGCCATGATGGAAGAGGATATGGACGAGATGGCGACTGAAGAAGCCATGATGGACGAGGACATGGAAGAAATGGACAGCGGCATTACCATGATCGAAGTGCCGTCCGTCTACGTCCCGGCAGACTTCACAGGTGCCGCCTACACCGTACAGGTGCAAAGCAGCGAAGATGGCAGCGTTTTGGCCGAAGTGCCGGATGTCGCGCTGGAAGCTGACACAGCCTACACGGTTTTCGTTTACCTGCTAGACGGTGAACTGGGCTTTGAGCTGGTGCCTTACGAACTGGCTATGGCCATGATGGAATAGTTTGCATTTAGCAAACTGTTTGCTGTGCGGTGGGTGGCTTGGCGGCCCCCACCCGCTTTTTTGTTTTGGGGTCGTAACGGCTCAGGGGCTAAACGCCTCTTACGATTTCGCACTCGCACTTGCCCCCTCCGTCTCTCGTCTCCCTCTTCCGCCGCTTTTTAGGAAATACGAGCGCCGTCTATCGTGTGGAAAGTCGGTTCTAGCAGCACCACGTCGTCTTCCGGGCTAACGGCCCCCAACACCAGCACCTCGCTTTTAATGCCCGCAATCCGCTTGGGTGGGAAGTTCACTACCGCCACCACCTGCTTGCCGATGAGGTCTTCTGGCGTGTAGTTTTGGGTCAGTTGGGCAGAAGACGTTTTGACACCAAGCTGTAGGCCGAAGTCAATCGTCAGGATGTAGGCGGGTTTGTGGGCTTTGGTGTTCAGTTCCGCAGCGGTAATCGTCCCGGTGCGAATATCAATTTTTGCAAAATCCTCAAAGGTGATTTCGTCCGTCATTCCAGCACTCCTAGCGCATTTTCGATAATGAAGGCCGGGCACTCTGGTTGGAAGACAGCCTGCTCCAACTGAAGGACGTATTCAATCACATACCCCACGATAGATACCGGCCAGATGAGCGCCCACCCCACATCCCCAATATAGGTGCCAGGGTAACAGCGCAAGTTAAACATCAGCATCAGCACAAAGCCGATAACGTAGATAATAAGCAGACTGCGTTGGGTATTGGTGAGGCGCTGCCAGTATCCCGCAATGGTCTGGCGCGTGTTGGAATCGCTGGGGGTGGTGGTCATGGTGTGGTAGTTCTCGTTTAAGCGGGTGCCAGAGTAATGAGCTAGGTGCCCACCCACTGTTTGAGCGTATCACGCATCCAGCGGACGTTAAAGGGCTTTTTAGAGAAAGCATCACACCCGGCGGCGCGGGCATTGGCCTCGTTGTACTGCTCTGTGAGGGCGGTGACTGCCAGAATAGGCATGTTGGGGTCAATATGGGCGCGAACCATCGCAATGAGTTCCAGGCCATCCATGGTGCCCGGCAGGGCCAGGTCAACAATCATGGCGTCGGGATGGACATCCGAAAGCACATCGAGCGCTTCCTGGGCCATTTTCACACCGATGAACTCTGCCCGCACCTGCTCTGTTACGATGTCGCCTAGCAGGGCTAAATTGTCTTCGCGGTCTTCAACTACCAGCACTAGAGCCACATGGCCCCCCTTTTGACGAGAACAAACGGGTTAAACAACATCCCCTACCCTATAGCATCGGGCAACACATTAAGAACGTTGTGTCCCATCTTTCGGCTCATGTGCTACGCTAATTATATAACAGCTAAAACAGGGTTACAACGGCGGTAAAAATGTTACGGCTATAAAAACCCATAATATTTCTCTAGCGCGGCAATTCCTTCAGCAGGGCATTGCCCATTTGCTGCCGCGAAACCACCACGACATGCTGCTCGCGCCAGGTGTCGTAGTAATCCAGGTTCACTTCCTGCGGGCCGAATACCCGCAAAGGTAAAAAGCGATGACGTGACTGGCATTGGGGCTATCAATACAATAATAGCGTACTATGCGGCCCGGCCTATGTGAAATCAAGGCGAGTTGTCTACAAATGCTCACAATTGATTTAGTAACGTTTAATGTTGAGCTTAGGGCACATTTGGATTCTAGCGTTATTGTTCCAATTGTCACAAACTCCCTCACTGAACACCACACCCTTTGGAGCCGCCCATGGTTAAACGCATAGCAAAAATTACTGACTACCTGGAACATTACTGGGAAGATGTCATCATGAAGCGGGCTGCGGGTAGTTTCCTCGTCGTCGCCTATCTTGTTGCCATCGGCATCATCGAACTGAACCGGCGTGGGCTGCTGCCTGGCCCTTTACAATCCCTGCCAAACTCCCATTTTTTCGCAGTGGAGGTGGCGTTTACCCTGCTGCTGGTAACAGAGGTTGTCAGCCTGGTCTTTGGCCTTACCCGGTCGTTTTCGCGCTCCATCGGCATTCAAATTGAAATCCTATCGCTGATTTTGCTGCGCGATACCTTCAAGAAGTTCACCACCTTCCCCGAACCGATTGACTGGAGTCCGGAAGTGGTAGCGGGGTTAGGGCCGATGATTGCTGACGCAACCGGTGCGCTGACGGTTTTCATCATCCTGGGCATTTACTATCGAATTCAACGGCACCGGCCCATCACCCGCGATACCGCCGAACAACAGGACTTCATCAATGATAAGAAGGTGATCGCGCTGGGCCTGCTGGTGACGTTCGCGGTCATCGGTTTGGTAGACCTGTACCGCCTGGTGGTGGGGCTAGAGACATACCCCTTCTTCGAGTCGTTTTACACTGTGCTTATCTTCACCGATGTGCTAATGGTGCTGCTGTCGCTGCGTTACAGCATCAACTATGCCGTGACGTTCCGCAACTTCGGCTATGCGGTTGTCACCGTCTTTATTCGGTTGGCGCTGGTGGCCCCGGCCCCGCTGAATGTAGCCATGGGCATCGGGACGGCGCTGTTCGCGCTGGGTATGGCGGTTGCCTATAATGCCTACAGCCGGGATATTCAGCGGCAAACAAGCGAAGCGGACGAGCATGAAATGTCTTTATCCGAAGGAAAAGCCGAGGGCATTGCAACGCCCCCGGCGACAAAAGAGGCTTATGCCCCCGGTGATTAGGGTGTGGCAGCCTCGGTTGCTTCTTGGGTGACAGCGGCAGATGGGCTGTCATCTGCAACCGGGGCAGGCGGCTCGCCGTCTGCAATGGGCACCACGACCCCATCGCGGACTTCCAGCGGCGATTCGCCCACAGGCGACCCATATCGCCGTTCCCACTCGTTCAGGTCATCTGGGGTAAGCAGCACTTTTTCCACGACCAGGTGCAGTTGCACGTTCGGGTTGTCTAGCTCGGTGGCTATTTCTTCACGCAGCACGGCCACCGCCTCCGGTGAGATGTCGTTGGGCGTGCGAAGCGTGGCCGTAATCGTGTAGGGGGCCAGCGAATCGACGGACATGTTGGCAATGCGGACGGGGGCCAGCAGCGCCAGTATTTCGTCCTCAATCACACGTCGGTCACTGCGCTGGCTAACGTAAACAATGGAAAGCGCCAGTGGCAGCGTCATCAAGAAGGCAATAAGGGCGGCACCGTAGCGGGCACCCTGGGGCACGCTGCCCTGCGGCCTGATGCCCAACCACAGGAACAGCAGCACAGAAATCACGATGATGGAAAACATATTTGTCAAAAACAGCAGCATTGCGCCCAACGCCCATACCCAATTGCCCTGCGCGAACTGTAGCCCGAATGTGCAAATGGGCGGGACGAGCGCGGCAGCAATGGCGACACCGGCCAGGGCGGCAGGGATGTCTTTACGGGCAGAGGCATAAGCGCCGACCACCCCTGCCGCCAGCGCCACGAACGCATCTAGCAGGGTTGGGCTAACGCGAGACATCACCTCTGGCGTGGGCGATTCGACAGGAACTAACAGCCCGATGCCAATACTGACCGCGCAGGCAATCCCAATGCCGATCAACACGGTGGCGATGGCCCGCCCCACCATCCGCAGGCGGGCGGTGGTCAGGCCAATGCCGATGGCCGTTAGTGGGGCAATCAGCGGGGCCACCAGCATCGCGCCGATAATCACAGCCGCACTGTTTAGCAGCAACCCCAGTGTGGCAATCGTTGCGGCAATCAACATTAGCATCACGTAGTCCAGGTTGGTGTTGGCGTTGTCGTCGGCCTGCCAGCCAATTTGTTCCTGTTCGATGTCGGTGAGGGTGGGCCGCAGCCAACTGAGTGCCCGCCGCAGCAGGCGTCGCTGTTGGGTGACAGTTTCGGTAGAGCGCACCGCAATCAGCATGGGGCCGGGGGCGCGGTCTAGCAGTTCGCGCATTTCTTTGTCGCCGTCGTCTAGCCAGTGTTGAAACGCGCTGTTTTGGGTAAAGCCGACGATCACCAGATGGTCTTCGTCAATGCGTGCCAGGATGGCCTGGGCGGGGTTATAGGCCCGCAGCACCGTTCGTTTGACGATGCCCTGCCCAGGCACGCCCGCTAACGTTTGCTGGATGTGGCTGTGGCCTTCATAGTCAGGGCGGTGGCTTTCTTGCACAAAGACGGCTTCTACCGGGCAGTTGGGGCGGGAGTTGGCGAACACAATGCCCATGCGGACGGCCATACTTGCGGCTGCGCTGCCGTCTACGGGGATAAGAATGCGATTGAATTCCGGCGATTCGGAGTGACGGTAAATGAGAATGTCGCAGGGTGGGGCGCTAATAATCGACCGGGCGACAGACCCCAACACCACCCCGTCATGGTGAGGCCGATAGGCCCCCAGGATGAGCAGTTCTGCGCCGCTTTCCCGCGCTTCGTCCAAAATGCCACGGGCGATGCTCATGGCGGTGCGGGTCACAAAATCGACGGTTACAGGCGGGTTTTTGGGTTTGGCCCTGGCGTCGCTATCCGCCTGTGCTTTTGGCTCAGTCACGGCCACATCATCTTCTGCTTTGGCCTCGTTCATCGGCTCGGCTTTGAGTTCGTCTTTGGGCTTGGCCTTGTGTTCTTCAACAAGGGCTTCCAGGGTATCCAGGCGTTCGCGGCTTTCTTCGGCATCGCTGTCGCTCAACGTGATGGCCAGCGCAATCACCCGTCCGCCGTCCCGCTGGACAGTGGCCTTTGCCAGCCGGATGAGTTCTGTGGCCGTTTGGGGATTGGCGATGGGCACGACCACAGTATGGGCGTAGCTGGGCAGATTGGCTTTTTGCTTTTCGGCCTTTTTGTCGGTGTCAGCGTTTTTTGCTGGTTTCGGGTTCTCAGCAGATTGGGCGAGAGGGGTGGGGACATCGGTCATAAGAAGTACGTCAAGCTCCATTGCAACGATGAACGGATGCATTGTAGCACAGTCGCCCGCCGTATCCATTCACCTATCCATGAGAGGGTGCATTTCAGATGATGGGCGCTGTGTGTACAAACAATAGGGGCTTGATGTATCAAGCCCCTACGAACTACCGTGTTATGATCTTGTAGCGTTTGCCGTCACCCCCCACAGGGGCGTGAATCAATATTACGCTTGCGGGGTGGGCTTACCGCGCCGCTGACTGTTGCGGTGCTTGGGCTTGCCCCCGTTGCCAGTGCCGCCGCTCCCTGAGCGGCTGCGATTGCCGCCGCCGCCCGACTTGGCGTTGCGGTTACGGCCCCCACCACCGGAGCGCTTCTTGCTGCCGGGCTGGCCGTTGCCATTACTGCTGCTGCCGCTGCGCCGCCGCCCGGTGAGGTTCGTCGGCTCTGGCACACCCTGCTCAGACTGGTACAGGTGTCCTTCAGCTACCGGGATATTCATCTGAATGAGCCGCTCAATGTCGCTGAGTGACCCACGCTCGTCTGTCGCTACAAACGATACTGCCATGCCATCAGCGCCAGCGCGGCCCGTGCGCCCAATGCGATGCACGTAGCTTTCGGTATCCGTGGGCAGGTCATAGTTCACCACATGGCTGATCTCGTCTACGTCGATGCCCCGCGCCACAATGTCCGTTGCGACAAGCACTTGCGTTTTGCCCTTCTTGAAGTCCTCAAGCGCACGCTGGCGGGCGTTCTGGCTCTTATTGCCGTGAATCGCCTCTGCCGGGATGTTGGCCCTGTCAAGCTGTTCGCTAAGGCGGTTAGCGCCGCGCTTGGTGCGTGTGAACACCAGCGTGCGGTGCATGTTGTGCTGGTCTATCAGGTGTTCCAGCAGCTTGCGTTTGTCGTCTTTTTCCACGAAGTACACGCGCTGCTGTATCGCCTCAACGGTCGTGGATTCTGGCGTGACAGAAACCTCAACCGGGTCGGTGAGCAGGTCACCGGCCAGCTTCTGAATGTCTGGCGGCATGGTGGCACTAAACAGCAGCGTCTGGCGCTCATCCGGGATGCGCTTCACAATCTTCTGGATGTCCGGCAGAAAGCCCATGTCCAGCATACGGTCGGCCTCATCCAGAATAAACACGTCCAGCTTGTCAAAGCGGATGAGCTTCTGGTTGAGCAGGTCCAGCAAGCGCCCTGGCGTGGCCACGACGATGTTCACACCCCTGTTGATGGCTTTTTCCTGGTGCTTCTGGCTTACACCGCCAAAAATTGTAGTCTGGTTGAACTTGGTGTACTTGCCATATGCCTTAAAACTGTCGTGAATCTGGGAGGCCAGTTCGCGGGTGGGGGCCAGGACGAGTACCTGTACGTTGCGCCGAGACTTCGCCGGGTTCGAGTCGGCCAGTTCGGTTAGCCGTTGCAGGGTGGGCAGGGCAAACGCGGCGGTTTTGCCAGTGCCGGTTTGGGCCAGCCCGACCAGGTCACGGCCTGCCAGTACATGCGGGATGGCCTGCTGCTGGATGGGGGTGGGTTCGGTGTAACCCTGGTCGCGCACGGCGTCCAAGAGCGGTTGGATCAGGTTTAGGTCTTCAAATCGCATAGAAGTGAACGTAATGTCCTCATAGGTTGTCCTGCATCCGGCCATGTTGGAACGGACGCCCACTTTGTAGCGATAAGGTTTTAGCGTATCGAAGGAGTGGGAGTGGACTTAAACAAAGTTACAGTATAGCAGAGGTTGGCGGATAGTCAATTGGGCAAACGAATTGGGGTGCAATTCAACGTGTTGGCAAATGGTTCATAATCGTGGGCGGGCATAAGACCGTTCCGGTCTAGTACCGCCCCTGCATGTGTGTTTTGTAGGGTAGCACCAGGCGCAGCCGTGTATGCTCCCGCCCGCGTCTTGCTTTGCAATAGCCCTAATCGCGTCAGGCTACATGGTGCATATGGCCGCAATTCTCTCTATAATGTGCCCCGCGATAACCGACCCTTCAGCGTTAGGAACCTTCATTCATGACGGAACAGTACACCTTTCAGCAGGTGATTAGCAAGCTGCACGACTTTTGGGGCCAGCACGGTTGTATCATTTGGCAGCCGCACAACGTTCAGGTGGGCGCGGGCACGGCTAACCCGGCCACGCTGCTGCGCGTCCTCGGCCCGGAACCCTGGCGCGTGGCCTATGTGGAGCCGTCCGTGCGCCCGGACGATGGCCGCTATGGCGAGAACCCCAACCGGATGCAGTATTACTACCAGTATCAGGTGATTTTGAAGCCGGACCCCGGCAACCCGCAGGAACGCTACCTGGATTCGCTCGAAGCGGTGGGCCTCAACCCGCGTGAACACGACATCCGGTTTGTGGAGGACAACTGGGAAAGCCCGGCCCTGGGCGCGTGGGGCCTGGGCTGGGAGGTGTGGCTGGACGGCCAGGAAATCACGCAGTTTACCTACTTCCAGCAGGCTGGCGGACTCGAACTTAACCCGCCGTCCGTAGAAATCACCTACGGACTGGAGCGCATTATCCTGGCGCTGCAAAACCGGGATTCCGCGTGGGACATCACCTACATGCAGGGCGAGGGCGACGCCGACCTGCTCTACACGGACATTTTCAAGCAGCAGGAATACGAACACAGCAAGTATTACTTTGAAATTGCGGACGTTGACGCGCTCAAAGAAACCTACGACACCTATGAGGATGAGTTCCAGCGCACCCTGGAGGCGGACTTGCTCGTTCCTGCTTACGACTACATCCTCAAGTGTAGCCACCTGTTCAACGTGCTAGACACGCGCGGCGCAATCGGCGTCACCGAGCGGGCGCAGTACTTCAAGCGCATGCGGAACATGACGCACAGCATCGCCACCGCCTATGTCGAGCAGCGTGAGCGCTTGGAATATCCGCTGGACAAGATGGCGAAAACCTGGGCCAACGGAACCGCCGCCACCTTGCCAGATATGCCCGAACCACCCACCGAAGCCGCTGATCTGCTGCTAGAAATCGGCGTTGAGGAACTGCCGGCTGCGGATGTCGCCCACGCCCAATCGCAGCTTGTCCCGCTGGCGCAGGAGCTATTCGACGAGCTACGCATCCCTTACGACGGCTTAGAAGCCTATGCCACGCCGCGCCGCCTTGTGCTAATCGGCCGCAACGTGCCGCCAATGCAGGACGATAACCGCGAAGAAGCCAAGGGACCGCCCGCGGACCGCGCCTTTGATGCTGACGGCAACCCGACCAAAGCCGCGCAGGGCTTCGCCCGCGGTAAGGGCGTCGATGTGGCAGACTTGCGCGTTGAGGATGTCGACGGCGGGCGCTACGTTGTTGCGGACGTGTTCGAGCCAGGCCGCCCGGTCGTGGAAGTCCTCGCCGAGGCACTGCCGAATCTCATCGGAGACATCAAGTTTGGCAAGAACATGCGCTGGAATGACTCCAACGTCGCCTTTAGCCGTCCGCTGCGCTGGTTTGTCGCGCTACACGGGGAGAGCGTCATCCCCTTCGAGTATGCCGGTGTCGTCAGCAGTAACATCACTCGCGGACTACGTCCCTACGGTTCGCCGGAGCAGCCCGTGAGTGACGTCACCACCTACATGACCGCGCTACAGGAACAGGGGATCGTGCTAGACAGCGACGAGCGCCGTCAGGTTATCCAGGAGCAGG
>DAOTTY010000094.1:0-1507 GCA_034437575.1 Anaerolineae bacterium
ACGGTTCACCCCCACGGGTGTGGGGACAATGCCTCTGCAAGCTGTCTAACCGTCCATTTGTCCGGTTCACCCCCACGGGTGTGGGGACAATGACACCGCCGGGCTTGCTGATGGTGGGCTGGGCGGTTCACCCCCACGGGTGTGGGGACAATTACCTTTACTTGCTGGCAATTGTGACAGCTAACGGTTCACCCCCACGGGTGTGGGGACAATGCGCGTGTGACGATCCGACATCCGCGTCTTTTCGGTTCACCCCCACGGGTGTGGGGACAATATAAAATTCACTAGTGTGAAACCATTTCGATACGGTTCACCCCCACGGGTGTGGGGACAATCCACTGATAAATGTATGCGTTCATATTTAAATCGGTTCACCCCCACGGGTGTGGGGACAATGTACGCTTTGTCGAGTGTCCGTGTTGTACTGATCGGTTCACCCCCACGGGTGTGGGGACAATTAAAAAACATACCGCTAACGAACAGCGGGACACGGTTCACCCCCACGGGTGTGGGGACAATCCATCGGTCATCTCAAATTATCCACGCCCTGGCGGTTCACCCCCACGGGTGTGGGGACAATTCTCAGTTAAATAGCGCATAGCCTCTTTGTCATCGGTTCACCCCCACGGGTGTGGGGACAATGCAAGACCTGGATTGGACGCTGGCGCATTTCACCTGGTTCACCCCCACGGGTGTGGGGACAATGAGGCGAAAAAGGCGCACGAAGCAATCTTGGACTGGTTCACCCCCACGGGTGTGGGGACAATGGGGTATAATCCCCACTATAGCCCCACTTTTACGCGGTTCACCCCCACGGGTGTGGGGACAATTTCTGATGAAGGCGTTCCTTCTCTCAAGCTCACGGTTCACCCCCACGGGTGTGGGGACAATGTGATCATCCTATTCGGATCGGTTGCCCTTTACGGTTCACCCCCACGGGTGTGGGGACAATGGAGGAGATGTAGGATGGCTATTTTATACACACGGTTCACCCCCACGGGTGTGGGGACAATGACGTGATCGATTTGGGTAACTTCGGGCTTGACGGTTCACCCCCACGGGTGTGGGGACAATTTATGTTGGCGTCTGGGATTGTTGTTGTACGTTTCGGTTCACCCCCACGGGTGTGGGGACAATGCTGACGGAACTGCACGGATTGTTGAATATATCGGTTCACCCCCACGGGTGTGGGGACAATTACATACATTTAAGGGGGTTCAATGAGCAGGGGCGGTTCACCCCCACGGGTGTGGGGACAATGAGTGAGGAAGTAAATCATCTAGTACATCACACGGTTCACCCCCACGGGTGTGGGGACAATTATGGTAGAGCGTAAACAATGGACTACTCAGGACGGTTCACCCCCACGGGTGTGGGGACAATGAGATTGAAAAGCGAGGCGCCGCTATAATTTGCGGTTCACCCCCACGGGTGTGGGGACAATTCGTTTGCCTGCTTCCAAGCGTTTAGCCTCGCGCGGTTCACCCCCACGGGTGTGGGGACAATG
>DAOTTY010000095.1:0-4709 GCA_034437575.1 Anaerolineae bacterium
GCCCACACCCCCTTATTGAAGGTATGGATTGCTATTCAGGGGGGCGCTACCCGGCTTCTTCGGTGGCTGTCGCCTCTTCCGTTGCTTCCATTGGGGCTTCTTCAGTCGCCACAACCTCATCCGGCTCGGCTGTGCCGATTTCGACAGCCGTCGCGGTGAAGTTGAAGCGCAGCACCACCTCATCGTTGATGTTAGCCACAAACGGCACATCAGGAATGGCCAGGTCAAAGTCTCGCCACAACACAACTGTTTCGGCTGTGCCAGTAATCTCCTCCACAGAATCGGCGGAGAGGGTAATATCAAAAATCACTTCGCGGGTTACCCCTTTGATCGTCAAATCGCCTGTCACCTGGAACGTAAATTCCTGGCCCACGCCGACGGCTTCTGGCAGGCCGTCCAGGCTGGTCGGGTTAAACGTGATGAACTCAAACTCGTCGTTGCTGCTTTCCAGGATGAAATTCCGCAGGGCGCGGTTGCGTCCGCTGGCGTCGGTTTGTAGGTCGCGGGCATTGATGAGAATTTGCCCGACCTGGGTGTTGCTCGTGTCTACCAGGTCAACCAGAAAGTCCCCCGCTACCTGATCGGTGGTGCCTACCACAGTGACGCGCTCACCGCGCAGGTCTTCATCAATGTTGAACTCGGCTACGGAGCGCTCGCTGTCAATGCTGAACACGACCGCTGTAACCAGCAGGCCATCTTCCGTCGTGATGGGGCCAGCGGCGACGGCTTCTTCGGTAGCCATCATTTCCTCGGTGGCTTCCATCATGGGGTCTTCAGTGGCTTCTGGCTCATCCTGGGCGATGTCGCGGCGGGTGCCCCCCATCATCAGGGCGAGGCCGCTGGTGCTGCGGGCGGTGGTCGTTTGTTCATCGACGGCCACAAAGTTGAAGATCAGCGTCACTTCGTCTTCGACGTTGGCCACAAACGGCACTTCCGGGATGACGAGGCCGAAATCAGCATAGGCGATGGTGGTTTGGGCGCTGCCTTCGATTTCCGCTTCGGAGTTGGGGGTGACGGTCACATCAAACGTGACTTCCTGCGTGGTGTCCTTGATGGTCAGGTCACCCATAACCTGAAACTCAAACGTGTCGCCCACGCTCACGCTGCCCGGCATCCCGCTAATGCTGGCCGGGTCGAACGTGATGAACTCGTACTCATCGTTGGCGCTTTCCAGGATGAAGTTCCGCAGGGCGCGGTTGCGTCCGGTTTCGTCGGTTTGCAGGTCGCGGGCGTTAATCAGGATTTGGCCAATTTCGGAGTTGGCCGGGTTGTTAACATCAATGCTGATGTCGCCCGCAACCTGATTGGTGGTACCCACAACCGTCACGCGCTCGCCGCGCAGGTTCTCGTCGATGTTAAACTCGGCTGTGGACTGTTCCGTGTCAATGCTAAACACGATGGCATCCCCGGTGTCGGCGCTCTCAACGGCTGCTTCGGCGTCGGCGCTCTCAACGGCTGCTTCAGCGTCGGCGCTCTCAACGGCTGCGTCGGCGTCGGTGTCGGTGTCGGCGCTCTCGACGGCTGCTTCAGCTTCGGCGTCAGCGTCGGCGCTGTCTGCATTATCCAGGCTCAGGCGCTCCACCTGATCGTTGACGTTGGTGGTTTCGTAGTTTTCTGGCGCGAACCAGAACCACAGCCCCCCTGCAATCGCAGCGATAGCCACCACGCTGCCGATGGTCAGCAATACTCTACGGGACATCTAGCTTTCTCCCTGTGTCTGTCGGTCAATTGCAAATACAACACGCACAGCATACCGGATAGATTTCATCGCAATGTAAAATCTTGTCTAAAACACAGGGATTTGTTATCCGACATTCACATAGCCAGCTATTATCTGTCGCGTTCGTGGCCTGGCGGGCACATGCCCGCGCTCGATTGAGCGGGCAGCGCCGCCTGCCAGTGTTTGAATCAGCGGGTCGTCATCGTTGGCGAGTTCGCGCAGCGCGTCCAGGGCGGCGGGGTCGGCAATCTGCTTGAGTGCGAGAATGCTGTACCGCCACACGGTGCGGGTGTCTTCTGTGAGGGAGGCCACCAGCCCCGGCACTGCGTTTTTGCCCATCCGTGTGAGCTGATCCAGGGCATAAGCGCGGTCTGTGGGGGTGGGGCTGTGCAGCAGCGGCAGCCACTTCGTGCGCACCACATAGGCCCCTGCGTTGGCCTGCGTCATACGTGTGCGTGATTTGACCTTCGGCTTTTCGTCCGGTTGCGGCGTGGCGGTGTAGCCTGCAATATCCGCCTCGTACTCGCCATCGTCACCCAATGCCGCATCCCGGCTGGGTTCAGGGGCGGGCATCTGCGTGGATTGGGCACGCTGCTGCTGCCAGAAGGCGTGGGGGAGGGTGTTATCAGGCGTGCGCCAGCGGCGGGGCAGCTTGCCGCGTTCGCGCAGCATGTTGAACGCCACACGCGCCACGCTCCAGTGGGCGTGTGTTTCCAGCACTTCGATGAGTACATCATCGGCCTCTTGTGTGCGGAAGGCGCTGAGCGCGGTCAGGTAGCCGGGGGTCGTCTTGGGGTCAAACACGGCCCGCAGCCGCCCAGCGATGTAGTCTACAACGTCCGGTCCGAGTTCCCCCAGGCTGGCTAACGCCTCATCCACCTCATGAAAGGATGGGTTTGCCGATAAGGTGGCGATGTGAGTATCAACAGCGGCTTTTTGCTGTGGCGTAAGGGGCATGGTTGTTCCTTTCTAATTTAGCTCGTCAGGATGCGGGCATTTTCAGCGTCCCAGATGAGGTGGCAGCGATCCCCGGCGTGCAGGGCCAGGTCGAAGCCTGCGCCGTGATTTTGCACGCGCACGATCACCTCTGTCCGGTCGTCCAGGCGCACGATGTAGCGCGTGTCTGTGCCGATATACACCGTTTGCAGCACATCGCCTTCTACCACATTCATGTTAATCTCCTGCCGCACCGATTCTAGCGCCCGCTCAACCGGCACTTCGGCGCGGCCAGCCCCGCGCACCGTCCCGCTTTCCGGCAAAATGTCGATGCGTTCCGGGCGGATAGCGACAGTAACCGCGCTGTCCGGTGTTGCGGCGCGGTCGCGCAGCACGGCATCCACTAGCGTGCCGTCGTTGAGTTTCACCCGGCCCACCTCACCTTTTTCGAGTTCCACATTGCCTTCAAACAGCGTGCCCACCTTAACGCCCGTCCGCTCGACCAGCGTGCCCTGGATGAAGTTCGTCTCTCCGATGAAGTCAGCAACGAACTGGTTGGCCGGGTTCTCGTAGATGTCCAGCGGCGTGCCCACTTGCAGCACTTTGCCGTCGCTTAGCACGGCGATGCGGTTGGCCATCGTCATGGCTTCTTCCTGGTCATGCGTGACGAATATGAATGTGATGCCCAGGCGCGTCTGCATGTCTTTGAGTTCAAACTGCATGGCCCGCCGCAGCTTCAGGTCCAACGCGCCCAGGGGTTCATCTAACAGCAGCACGGCAGGCTCGTTAACGAGTGCCCGCGCCAGGGCCACACGCTGCTGCTGGCCACCGCTCATCTGGCGGGGGCGGCGGCTGGCCACCTGTGGAAGCTGCACCATATCGAGGGCGCGTTTAGCGCGGTCTTTCGCGCTGGATTTGCTGACGCCATGCATTTCCAGGCCAAACATAACGTTTTGCAGCGCGGTCATGTGTGGGAACAGCGCGTAATCCTGGAAGACGGTGTTCACCGGGCGGTGGAACGCGGGCACGCCCTGCACCGCCCGCCCGCGAATCAGGATTTCGCCGCTGGTGGGCTGCTCGAACCCGGCAATCATGCGGAGGGTGGTGGTTTTACCACAGCCAGACGGCCCCAGCAGCGCGAAGAACTCGCCTTCGGGGATGTCCAGGGAGATGTCATCCACAGCGATGACGTTGCCAAAGGCTTTGGTGACGTTGTTCAAAATCACATCAGATTGGCTCATGGTTAAGGGTCTCTGTTGGGTTGTATTTGGTAAGAGCAAACATACCGGATGTTGGGCCACTGCGCCAACGGCGGCAACCGCCGGGGATGATGGGGGAGGGGTTGGCCAATCCGTACAAAAATTATCGGCAGTAGATGATGAAAATCAAGAGGGGGGCGAACCCATATTATTTCCAGGCGCATTCGTAGGGGCGGCTCATGAATCGCCCCCACACACGCGATTGTTACACAAAGTCGGATTACATCCCGCTCATCATGCCCATCAGCCGGTCTTCAACCGGGGCGGCCAGCGGAATCGTGTCGCCGTTGTCGAAGGTCAGTTCAAAGTAGAACGCATCGCCCGTGACCAGCGGCTCCGGCAGGTCCATCAGCATCACATGGAAGCCCCCCGGACGCAGTTCTACACTTTCACCCGCCGGGATGGTCAGGCCGTCCATGAGTGGGCGCATTTGCATCACGTCGTTATCGCCAATACTCGTCTCGTGGATTTCCAAAATATTGGCAATGGGTGTGTTACCACTGATGAGGGCCACATCTTCGCTGCCCGTGTTTTCAATGAACATGTAGATAGCGCTGGTTGGCGCGGTCATGGGCATGTCGCCTTCGGCCATCTCACCGTCGTCCATATCCCCCCTAGCCATCCCTGCCGCCGTCGGACGCGCCCACGCGGTTGCCACAACAATGTCGCTTTCCGGTGGCGGCTCGCTAAGCAGCGGCACGCCCACGCTAATCTGGAACGGGTCGCCGTCGGCGGGTTCAAACATCAGTGTGACGGCGAATGCCTCGCCTTCGGCCATCATGCCCATCAGGTCA
>DAOTTY010000096.1:0-10958 GCA_034437575.1 Anaerolineae bacterium
GTCGCCCAGGTACCGACAGAAACCGCTGAACCCACCGCCGTCCCGCTCATCCCGACGAGCACCCGTGCGGGCGCGAGCAGCCCGGCCCGGCGCACAGGCGCACCCGCCGCCCAACCCACCATCAACGCAGCGCAAGCCCAGTCGATTTTGCAACTGCCGCTGGTTCAGCAGGCCGTAGACAGTGTGCGTGTGGTTCGTAACCCTTACGCCCCCTTTACAATCATTCCCGACCGGCCACGCGGCGAAGTCATCCAGTACACAGTTGAAAATGGCGACACGATCAACTCCATTGCGACCCAATTTGGTGTAGCGGCTGAGTCTGTAGTGTGGGCAAACCCGCGTGATATTGCTCAGGTGCTGCCGGTTGGCCGCACGATTAACATTCCACCTGTAAACGGCGTCTACATCAGCCAGCATGTCGGCAGCCGCACCCTCACAGACTATGCGACTGAATATGAGGTCGAAAACGCTTTCGTGATTATCGACAGCGAGTACAACCCGCAGTTGCGCGGCCTGGACCCCGACAGCGTTCCGGCAAGTGGCACCCCCATCATGATCCCAGGCGGCAAGGCCGAACCCTTTGACCCGTTTGCGGGCAACATCACAGTTGAAGCGGCAGGCAGCGGCTCTGCTGACCCCAACGGGGGTGGGTTTGTCACGTTTGATGGCGGTGGCGGCTCTTGTGGACGGGTGGCGGTTCCGCCGGGTGACGGCCAGTGGTCGTATCCCATCAACAACTACAGTTGGATGCGCGGCTACTCTGGTTATCACACCGGGGTCGATCTCGCCTCATCTGTGGGGACGCCCGTTTTTGCCGCGCAGAATGGCCGTGTCGTGTTTGCTGGCTGGAACAGCTACGGTTATGGCTACGCTGTCGTGATTGCCCAGGGGCCATATATGTCCCTGTACGCCCACATGAGCAGTGTCAATGTGCGATGCGGGCAGGACGTTGGCGCGGGGCAGGTCGTCGGGGCAGTCGGCAACACGGGCAATTCGTCTGGGCCGCACCTGCACTTTGAGATTCGCTACAATAACATCCCGCAAGACCCTACCTTAATCCTACCATTTTAGGGAGCGTCACTATGAGGCGCTTCCTGCTGACTGCAAGCCTGCTGGGGTTAATCGCCACGCAGGCTTCCCGTGTGCAGGCGCAAGCCTACAGTACGGCTTGGCTGCAAGGCGCTTCTGTTCCCATTTACACAATTGACCCCACTGGCGACGATTTTAGCGACCTTGCCCCGCTTAAGGCGGCAATTGGCGATGCACGAGTCGTTATGCTGGGTGAGCAAACACACGGCGATGGCGCAACCTTCCTGATGAAGTCGCGGTTGGTGCGCTTTTTACACGAGCAGTTGGGCTTTAACGTGCTGGTGTTTGAAAGCGGCCTGTATGACTGTGAACAGGCGCGGCAGCAGCAGCGCCCGGCGGCGGCTTGCATACTGCCGGTGTGGAGCGAAAGCCACCAGATGCGGCCCCTGTTTGCCTATTTGGATGCCAATCGAGATACGCTCACCCTCACAGGCATGGACATCCAACTCACAGACGTGGCCTACGAGTTCATAGCGAGTGACCTGAGCAGCTACCTGACTACGCTAAACATTAACACACTCAAAACGCCACAGGGACAGGTGTTTTTGCAGTGGTTGCTTGATCTATCTGAGCGCATTCCGTCCAGGCCGCCCCCGAATGAAGAGGCGATCTTCTTCGCTGTGCTGGACGAGCTACAGCGTGAGATTGCGGCCAGTGCTGCACCGGATGCCGCCTACTGGCTACAGGTGTTAGCCAGCACAGCGGTTTACGCCAACGAGATGTGGCACTTTGAGACAATCCCTGATGGGTACATTCAACGAGATGTGCAGATGGGGCGGAATGTGCTGTGGCTGGCTGGCGAGCGCTACGCAGGCGAAAAGCTGATTGTGTGGACGGCGGGCTATCACGCAGTCCGTAACCTGTACACGGCCCGCAGCCTACGTGGGGAACCGCTCGTCTATCCCACTCATACCACCGCCGGGGACATCGCTCACAGCAACCTGGGGGATGACCTGTACGTTATCAACTTCACCTCGGCGGCAGGCACTTATTTCGATTTAGGGACGCAGCGTGTGCAGCCAGTTCCTCCACCTCAACCCGGTTCGTTTGAAGCGCAGATGGCCGGATTGGGATATGACACTGCGTTTATTGATTTGAGGGGAGCTGCGGAAGATACCGATTGGGTGGGTACCCCTCATTGGAACTATGACGTAATACAGGCAGATTGGTCGCTGTTGATGGATGGCATTGTGTTTATCGACCCGATGACGCCGAGCGACCCCTTCCGCTGATTACTGGTAATCAAGCGTTGGGTCAAAAGCATCACGCACGCCATCACCGATGACGTACAGGCACAGGACCGACAGCGTAATCATCAGGCCAGGGAACACCACCAGATGCCAGCCGTTTTCCACCCGGAAGAACTCCCGCGAATTGCTGAGCATATTGCCCCAGGTGGGTGTGGGGGGCTGCACGCCCAGGCCCAAAAAGCTGAGCGCCGCTTCCGTGAGCATCAGCGCACCGATGTCGATAGCCAGCGTTACTACCACAATAGAAATCAGGTTGGGGGCAATGTGGCGCAGCATGATGTGGAGAGCGTTGGCACCCATGCTGCGAGCGCCAATAACGAATTCGCGTTCGCGCAAGGCCAGTGTTTCGCCGCGCACCAGACGAGTCGTGCCTGTCCAGCCAAGCAAGCCCAGCGCTAACGTAAACGTCAGCGCCCCAGGCCGGAATACCGCCGCCACAATAATCAGCAGGAACAGCGTTGGCACCGAGCGCAGTGTGGTAATCACCCACAGCAAAATGTCGTCCACGAGGCCGCCATAGTAACCCATCAGGATGCCCAGGGCCACGCCAATCGTCAGCGAGATAAGCGCGGCAAAGAAGGCAATCCCTAGTGTGACGCGCCCGCCGTAAGCCAACCGCGCCAGGTGGTCACGGCCCAGGTCATCTGTGCCCAGGATGTGATAGGACGCCACGCCATCGTCTTCTTCGATGACGGTGCCAATCGGCGCGAACTTGTTCAGGACATCCGTCCGTGTGTGGCTGACGTTAAACACAACTTCGATGAGTGGCGCGACCAGCGAGAAGACGACCAGTAGTGTGATGAGAACCAGCATCAAAATCGTCAGACGATCACGGCGCAGGCGTTTGAGGGCTTTTCGATAGAGCGATTCGCCTGCATTGGCGGCACGTTGTTCTTTGAGTTGGGCAATTTGCCCACCGAGTTTTGCGTCCACAGCCATAATCGTATCCCCTAAAACCGGATGCGCGGGTCAATCAGCGCGTACAGTATGTCAGACAGAATGAAACCAATGATCGTTGCGAGGCTGGCCAGCAAGACAGAGGCCATCACCAACGGATAGTCCTGCGAGGTTGCTGCCGTTAGCGTAAGCCGTCCGAGTCCTGGCCAGCTAAACACCGCCTCGGTAATCACCGCACCACCCAGCAGGCCCGTGAGGGCTGGCCCCAAAAATGTTGCAATGGGGATGAGCGCGTTCCTTGCACCGTGCTTAACCCACACCTGACGCGAACTTAACCCCTTGGCGCGGGCTGTTCGCATGTAGTCCTGGGAGATCACATCTAGCATGGCCGTTCGCATATAACGGGAGTAGCCCGCCACCAGCACCGTACCCAGTGTAATCACGGGCAGAATGAGGTATTCCATACGCTCCCATACAGGCGGGCAGCCGCCCGTGAGGGTGGTTTCGCAGCGCTTAGAAATGGGCGTCCAGTCTAGTACAACACTGAACACCAGGATAAGGATTAAGCCTAGCCAGAAGTTGGGCACAGCGTTGAAGATGACAGCCAGCACACGGGTCACGTTATCAAAGATGCCCCCACGAGAGATGGCCGCCAGAATGCCAATCGGAATGCCGAGTACAAGCCCGAACACCAGCGCAGAAATTGTTAATTCTAGCGTGGGCACGATAAGCTCACTAATGACTTTGGTAACGGGCTGGCGGCTGCGGGTGAACGAATCGCCAAAGTCACCGCGCAAGATGCCCTGGCGCGTGCCCCGAAAGTCCGGTTCACCGTCGCCGTCTGTGTCGCGCACGCGCCAGTCATCCCCAACCAGCCAGTGGATATACTGCACAATCCAGGGGTCATCGACGCCAAGTTGAGCCGCCAGCCGCTGGCGCTGCTCTGGCGAAACCGATGGATCAAAGGATAGGGCCGCAACGGGGCCACCTGGGGCCGCCGTCATAAGCATATACGATAATAGTGTGATTCCGAATATCGTTGGTACAGATTGGATCAGCCGCCGGATGATGTAGCGTCCTATTCCCATAGCTATGGCGCTCCGAATGTCTGCTTGAGGGGTTCAAAGGTGAAAAACGCGCTGGTACGTGTTTTAACCGTCAGTATACGCAACAGCTTGCCAGCAAATAAAGGGAGAGGCCCACAGGCTTCCCCCTTTACTTACACTCTGTTTAGCCGTGGCTTAGCCTACTCCGCTGTGACGGCCCACTCTAACAGATTCCAGTCAATGTTACTTGGGAACGGATCGAAGTTATTCACACTGTCCGTTGCGGCATACATGCCATTCTGGCTAAACAGCCACAGGTACGGCATTTCATCGTACATGATTTCCTGCATCTCAGCATAGATAGCACCACGCTCTTCCTGGGCGCAGCCAGCGACCGTGTTAGCCTGCTGTTCCAGTTCAAAGTATTCCTCGTTGTAGAAGGACGTGAAGTTAAAGCCACTGCCAGGGACATCGGCCTGTTCACCGAAAAGTTGGATGGTGTTGGGGTCGTCTGGGTAGCCAGCACGCCAACCGAGGATGAACGCATCGAATTCCTGGCTGTCCATGATGTCTAGCAGCGTGTTGAATTCAAGCGTCTGGAAGTCCACGACGATACCCACATCGCTCAACTGGTCTTGCATGATGGTGCCGATGGCCTCGCGGCGGTCGTTACCTGCGTTAGTGAACAGCGTGAACTCAAACGGCGAGCCGGCGAAGTCCGGGTCAACCTCTTCAGCGTACAGGCAGCCGTCGCACACACGCACGCCGTCGTCGCCCATTACCCAACCCGCCTTATCCAAGAGCTGCTCAGCGGTGGCAACGTCGAACGGACGCGGGGTCAGTTCCTCGTTAAACGCCCAGGAAGACGGGGTAATCTGTGCGGGCATACGAGAGCCGTTACCAAACAGCGCCCCTTCGATGATCTCATCAACGTTTACGGCGTGGCCGATGGCATGGCGCACGCTCTTGTCACTGAAGATGGGGTGCAAACCCTGGTCAACACGGTTGCCATCCTCATCGAGTGCTGGCTGTGGGTTGTTCGGGTCAGCCAGGTTGAAGCCCATATAGTCCCAACTGTTGCCGGGGTACTCGTAGATTTGCAGGTTACCGCCATTGTCAACGGATTGCTCACGAATGCGATTTTGTTGCGTAGCCGGGATGCCTTCGAGGAAGTTCACTTCTTCTTCCAGCAGCGCTTCGATGAGGACGATCTGGTCGGTAAAAACGTCCTGGATGAAGCCGTCCAGGCCAATTTCCTCTGGTGCGTCAATGTAGTCAGGGTTCGTCAGCAGGGTAACAGTTTCACCGGGGCGATACTGACCCAACGTGAACGGGCCGGAGAAGACGGACGGTTCGCTGTTCACTTCGGAGATCGTGTTCAGTTCGGTTGGGTCATACTGGCTGTAGACGTGTTCAGCGACAGGCGTAACCCCACCGATAAAGTTCAATGCAGAGCAAGCCGGGGAACTCATGGTGAACTCAACCGTGAAGTCGTCGATTTTCTCCACGTTTTCGATAGAATCCAGCAGGAACGCATCCGGGTGGGCAGCGTCAGGATTGTTCAGCAGGTCCCAGTGGAATAAAACGTCATCTGCGTTGATCTGCTCACCATCACTCCAGAAGGCGTCTTTGCGCAGGGTGACGGTATACACCATATTGTCTTCGCTAACGTCCCAGTTGGTCGCCAGGGCATCTTCACCAGGGATAATCGTCTGTGTTTCCGGGTCAACGCCGACCAGGCCCAGGTACATGTAGCCCACAATGTCCGCGCAGGCGGTGTCTGTGCAATAAACCTGGCTTAGCGTGCTGGGGCCATCACCGAAGGTGCCGGTGCGGGCGACACTCTCCTGGGCTGCCGCCGGGACGACAACCAGAACCGCTGCCAGGGCAGCCACCAGTAAGAGCAAAATCTTTGAACGGCTCATCTCATGTACTCCATAGAACAATTAACTAATTGGGGTTATTTACGCCGCACTGCGGCGGAATCTGTCACGAGGACATTATAAAGAAAATTAACGAAATTTAGATTTGATTGCAAGTTCCTTTCATCTGCACATTAAGGTCGGCTCAAAAATCTTGTCAAATTTGCCGAAGTAGCGCTGTCACGTTTTGTGAAATCGTGTACAGACGGGTTACCGCAATGATAGAATACGATAGGTATAGCGGGGTGTTTGAGAGCAAAGCCCCCCCGGCCCCCAACGTATGCGATCTGGAGTTCGCTTTTGCCATGAGCGAAGAGCTTTTAACGTATCCTTTTTTTACTTCTGTTGTGATGATGTTGATTACGGGCGTGTTTGCCTTTCGAGTGATGGGCAGTTGGTGGGCCAAACGCCGCCCACATCTGTTTGCATGGGGTTTCGGCCTGACGTTGTACTTTGTGGCATCACTGGCGCAGGTGTGGCTCAAGTTCGAGTGGGACCCTACACTCTATCGCCTGTGGTATTGGTGCGGGGCGTTGATGATCCCGCCCTGGTTGGGCCAGGGCACCCTATTTTTGCTCGTGCGCCGGGGCAGCATCGCCCGCAATACCTTTGCGGCGCTGGTGCTGGTGAGCGTGATGACGTTTGTGTGGATGTTCATCACCCCGCTCACCCCGCCCGACCCGTGGGGGCGGGGCGCTGACCTGGTTGCTATCACAGATGAGATTATGCCACCGTTCAGCGGGAGTGTGCGGGCGTTTGTGCCCATTACGAACGGCATCGGCACGCTGATGCTTATCGGTGGCGCGATTTACTCAGCACGGTTGTTTGCCGCCAAAAAGATCATGCGAAACCGCGTCATTGGTAACTGGTTTATCGCAGTAGGGGGGCTGCTGCCCGCAAGCGGGGGCTACTTCATCCGCCTGGATTTAACCGCCTTCAAGTACACGGCAGATTTGCTGGGCGTCATCCTGATTTTTGTGGGCTATGTGTTTGCAACAACCGTCCCCAGGCAAATCCAGGCCCAGCGCGACGCCAGACAGCGCCCAACAACAGATGCAGCGCAGGCCGAGGCATGATAACGCAGTTGTATCCAGCAATGCGGGCTGCCCACTACATCATCGCCTGGAGTGGGGTGTACGTGGGCCTGTTGATGTTCGGGATTGGGGTGTATATTGCGCTTGTGCAAAAGCGTGACGTAACGGTGCTGTTCCGGCGGACGGTGTACTTCATCGCCGGGACGATGCTCGTTCAGGTCGCTTTGGGCTTGCTAATGTGGTACGGCGTAGGGGCGCGTCCGGCGGCAGAAGCCCACTGGATTTACGGCTTTGGTACAGCAGCAGCACTGCCCTTCTTCGCCTATATCGAAATCACCGCTCAAAAGCGCCCATCAATGGGCAGCTACCTGTGGGGGTTTGGGATGCTGGTGGCCATTGGCTTCCGCAGCATTCTCACAGGCTGATTACTCGCTAAATCGGCCCATTGGTAGCATACTTAGAGCATCTACACTACTATATATGCACTTCAAGGGAGTCAGGTTATGTCCTCGTTTTTGTACTGGCACGATTTACCCGCCGGGCCAAACCCACCAGATACTATCTATGCTGTGGTCGAAGTGCCCAAAGGTAACCGCAACAAATACGAGTATGATAAAGAGACAGGCGTTATCAAGTTAGATCGGGTGTTGTACAGTGCGCTGCACTACCCTGGCGACTACGGGTTCATCCCGCAAACGTACTTTGAAGATGATGACCCGCTGGACGTGTTGGTCATGATTAATGCACCGACGTTCGCCGGGTGTTTGGTCGAAGCCCGTCCGGTGGGCATCTTCCGTATGGTGGACAAGGGCGAAAACGACTACAAAATCCTGGCCGTGCCCGCGACCGACCCCACCTTTCACGACTTCCGTGAGTTGGATGACATACCGAAGCACTTCCCAATTGAGGTCGATCACTTCTTCATGACGTACAAGCAGCTAGAAGGTGCCCAAACCACGAACGACGGTTGGGGCGATGCCCAAGAAGCGCGTGAAACGATTCAACACTCAATGGCGCTTTACAAAGAGAAGTTCAACAAGTAGGGCGGCTTAACCCCGCCAGTCCGGGCCGGTGGTGGGCAAAACGCTCAGGAGCGTGCCAGCAATCGGCCCGTTACCCGGTGAATTTCTTCGAGGAGGTTCGCCTTTTGAACGGGTTTGGCCACAAACCCGTCGCTTCCAGCTTGGCTGAACTCAGCCGCTGTAATATCGCTGGCCGTTACCATAATTACCGGAACGTGCTTAAAGCTGGGGCTGCCTTTGAGCATGAACAGCGCATCCTTGCCATTGATGAACGGCAGGTGGTTATCCAGAAGGATCAGATCAGGCTTATTGATGATAAGTTCTCGCATCCCCTTACGAATGTCATCCATGTGAATCATGCGGCAGCCAACAGAGATGAGAATTTTCTCCATCAGGCGGGCGGCTGCCGGGTCGTCTTCGATGTACAGAATACGCATTCAATTTCCCCTCTAACTTTTCCCCAACTTCATAAAAACCATAATATAATAATGGCTTTGGCCACGTCAATGTGGTGGGTCTTCAACTTTATATAAATTGTCAACTTAGGGTGTTGCAAGTAACATAGCAAGTATCGGTCTATGAAATGCCTGTGTAGGCGTCGAACAGGGGTTGCTTGGGCTGGTCGTTGGTGCCAACCAGCCCGTAACCGTTATCCATCGTGTCTGCCCAGGCATACCACACTGCCGCTGCGACTTTGCCACCGTGATTTAAGCGCACATATTTCAGGAAGTCTGCTGCATAGGTATTGATGGCGGCGGCGGGTTCGCTGCGGGCATTTAGTACGCCCCATTCGGTGAACCACAAGGGTCGATTTGGCAAAATCGCCCCGTAAGACGCTACTGTTTCATCAATGTGACCGAAAATCGCGTACTTGGAAGACGGGTCTGGCCCGCGCCCATAGGGATGAACAGCAATGCCATCAGGGCGCAGGTCACCGCGCATCGCGTTGATCGTGCTGCGGGCGTAGTTGGCACCGTTGCCTGGGCCGCCTGTGTGCCCCCCCGTGATAATGGGTGTGGTCGCATCTACTGTGCGAATCGCTTCAATCGCCCGTGATAAAATCCCGGCATAATCTGCTGCGGGCATCCGCACAGAAGCTGACGCATTAGGTGGGGCATCCTGTTCATTCCAAATCTGATGAACGGCGATGCGCCCGCGAAATTGCTGGGCAATCTGGCGCACAAAGTCTGAATAGCGGGCCGATAGCTCACGCCAGCGGTCAGAGGTCATCTGCGGCCAAACGTAACCTGCGCCCTCACCGAACGTCTGGTGAGTGTAAACCAGAATAATCCGCTTGCCCGCATTCAGCAGCGCATCAATATAGGGTGCGTAGGTGTCGTAAGCCGCATTAAGGTCCTGGCTGCCCCGGCCCATACTGACGTTGTAAGGCAGTCGGGCGTAGGTCATTTCACCCAGGCGAGATGGATCGGGCGCTCCCAACCGGTTTAGCACATCCAGGTTGATCCCGTTAAAATCTTTCACGGCCAGCACAGACCGGGACGACCGGGCTTCCAGCAGCCAGGCTGCGCCAAATCCGGTGACGCCGCTCTGGGTATCCAGGTTGATCCAGCGGTTTTCGCGCTCACTGAGCATCGTTTTGCGGATGGTGGTGCCGTGCGGCTCCAGCGAATAGGCGACTTCATCAGGGGCCATCGTCCCAACACGGCTGAACTGGATGCTTTGCCCACGCCGGATGTTTAAGCCCGCTGCTGCCGATGTGTGCAGGGTCATGCCGTCTACGAACAGCAGCGGGAGCGGGTCTATTGCCCCCTCGACTTGATAGCGCTGGCCCGTATCTACGGTTGGGTCTGTCACGACGATTTTGATGCCGTTGTCTGTCGCGCACGCCGCAATGGGGTCGCCCATTGCGACGGTCTGGTTAAGTTCAACCTGGATATTGTTGAGGTTGGTGTAATACACAAAGTAGCGGGTGTCGTCATCAGCACGGCACCGAATACGCACATAGCGGCCATACCCCAGGCTGTTATCGGTATTGGTTTCCACTTTGACCACGCGCCCGGAGTGGGCCGCCCGCACGGTTGTCCCGGCGGTGGCGGCCACGTCGAGGCCCTCATTGCGGCGGCCATCGCTGTTTACCTGGTCGAACACGCCTGTGACTTGCAACGTGAACGTATCCACCATCCACTCCAGCCGAAAGCGGGTAAACACGTTCTCATCAGTGCCGTAGCGTTGGTCATCTCGCACCCGTTGATCGAGAAGTTGCCGCAGTTGATCCGGGGTTTGCGCGTTAATCACGTCTATGCTGACCACAACCGGGTAAGCCCGCCGGATGTGCAGCAGCGGGTCGTCATTGAACCACACACGCGGCGCGGCAACGGCACTCACGTTTTTATAGCGGTTCAGGTTGTTCCCGGCGGGGGAACGCACGGTAATCACGTTCTCAAAGGCTTGGGTGTAGTTCTGCGCAGCCCGAAACCAGTCCATGAAGTCATAATCAGGCAGGACAAGGGCGTGTTCGAAGCGGCTCATGGGGGTATACCTCCGTTGTGGGGTTGATGTAGCGTTTCAACCTGCCCCTGATTGTAGACGAACCTGCTAAAACCCGCGACTCATCGCGTTAGCCCAGCAGGGCAATCGCTTCAAATTTGTAAGAGTAATTGAAATAAAAAGCCGTCATCAAGTGCGGCGCGATAGCGTTTCTGTTTAAGACTGCCTTTGGCAGGGTCTTGCTTGAGGA
>DAOTTY010000097.1:0-6780 GCA_034437575.1 Anaerolineae bacterium
GCCGGTGTCATTGTCAGCTTGCGGGGGCAAGGGTTGGGCGCTTATGAGGCGGCTGTGGCGGGCAGCTACGTTCATGGCAGCGCGGGCACTATCGCTCAGGTAAAGGCTGGCAATGACCACAGCGTGATTGCGGGTGACTTACTCAACACCCTGGGTACCGCACTGGGCCAACTCACAGGCTAAGGCCGCTGCTACTTCACACCCAAATCTTCCCGACGGCGGCGGGCGGCCTCGCGGCCCTCACCTAAACTGTCCTCAACCGGGTCTGAAGGCGCGGTAATCGCCGGAATGATCCGTGTTTTGACCTGCTCAGTTGCCTCAGCGATGGGGGCACGTTTGCCCCCGCCGCGCTTTGGTGCCGTGAACAGCGTCACAATCGCCCCGATGATAAAGCCCAGAACAGCGCCCCAAGCGACCATCTCTTTATCCACGTCTTTCAGTAATGTATTTGTTTTATCAGGCATGGGGTTAGCTGTTGGAATCCGGCGTGGTTTCGGTTTCGCGGCGCGTTAGCTCACGGATGCGGAACACCTCTCGCAAGAAAACGCCCGTCCCCGCCACAAACGAGTTCGCTTTGATAACAGGTTCCGTCACATTCTTACCCACAAACTCAACCGTGCCGCGTGCGGTTTGCACGGTTTCCTGAGTGTTTTGCAGCACAGGCTGAATCTCGTTTTGCAGCAGATTGACGAGCCGCGCCACCTGTGCAATCAAAATCACCAGCGCCAGGACAATCAACGCACCTTCCAGCGCCAACAAAATCAGCATAATGTCCCGGATAATACTGACAATCGAGCCGAACCGCTCCACACTGAGTACAGCACCCAGCACAGCCAGCACCAACAGCAGCGCAAACAACCCGATGAACAGCCCCATCGAGATGTAAACCACGCGCAGCACATCAAAACCGCCGGTGTCCGTTATTCGTTCATTTCCAGGTGCATCTGTCATCATTGAACTCTCAGCGTGTGCGGGAAGCGCGTACATTCGGGCGGCGTTTGGTGAGGGCATGGGCGAACAACAGGGCGAACAGAGCCGCAATCGACGCAGAAAGCAGCCGGATTGCGCCAATGCTGCCCAGGGTAACGTCAAACAACACGCCTACAATATGCCCAAGAGCAAATCCAACCCACCCGGCAGCCAAAAACGCTACCAGTCGATGAGCGCCGCCGCCGATGATAATGTGGAAGCCAGCGCCATACAGCGTAGCCAGAATGAAACCAAATGTCAGGGTAGGGCTAGGCAATTGCAAATATCTCGCTTAATGCATACCATCACGAATGCGACTACAGCGCGTAGTCTAGCACAAATCCAAGTTTGAACCCATCACCAAAACCGATATAATGTGACGCATGACAACCATAGATCAACGCATTCTCATCCCCGCACCGCCCCCGGTGGTGTGGGACTACATCAGCAACATCGAAAACAATCCCAACTGGCAGGTTAACTGCGAATCCCTGGTGTTCCTCAGCCAGCGCCGTTCAGGTGTCGGTGTCCGCTGGCGTCAGCGTTCCCCAGGCCGGACGGAGACCGTCTACGAGGCAAGCACATGGTATGACGGCCTGGGCTACGAGTACGTTTATATTGACGGTGGCGGCCTACAAGACAGCAACGGGCGTGTGCGCTTGCAGGAAATCCCCGAAGGCACCATCGTTCAGTGGACGTTTAACTATGAACTTGGCGGTGTATTCGGCGGCATCCGTAATGCGCTAACCACGCAGCGACGCATTGAGGCCGATATGATTGAAAGCCTCAAGATGCTGTGGAAAATTTCGCGGCGCATGGGAACCATGGAAGGCTATCAAGCCCGATCACTCATGCAGGACGGACCGCAGTCGCCGCAAGACCGCCTGAGTTACCAGTCGCGCCACGCCGACAGCCTCATCAGTCAGCCGCCCGGCGTCCACCGCGATGATAAAGGCCAGCTCTACATCCCAGAGCCGCCCGTTTCCGATGAGGACACACGCCCCGGTGCTGCCGCCAACTCCGACCGACTCAACCAGAGTGACCCGCGCTTTGCCCCCACAGCCGATAACACCTCACCAGAGCCAACTCAGGCGCAGCCGCCCGCGCCAGAGTCGCAGCCAGCAGCGTTTCAGCCGCCGCCGAATACATCATTCGCGCCGCCAGAGCGTATATCGCAGGAAATGCCGTCTGTACCAGTAGATTCACCGCCCATAGCGGATGCCCACACACACACACCCGAACCAGAGGCCCCCCCTACCCAGGACCCGCAGCCGTCTGCATTAGAATCTAGCGCAGGGACGCCGCCACCCATAGCCAAACCTGAACCAGAAACACCGCCCACACCCGTTGTAGAACGATCCGCTACCACAACAAAGCCTAGCGACCCCGATGTATCCTCGCCAGAAGTGCCCACCGATAAAGACCCATCCGAGGTAAGCATCTGGGAGGTGTTTGGCATCCCCAGCCCAACGGACACACAGAAGATGCGGGCCATTGCGGTGGCGGAAGAAGCAGAGCGCGAATACGAGGAAGAACAGGCACGCCCTCATGAATCTGCCCCGGTTGGGCAAACGGGCGTTCGTCAGGGCCTACGGACACATACCCGCCGCCAGTCTGTGCGAGTGCGCCGCCCTGGGAAATAAAAAACACCCCTGTGGTTTCCAATGTAACTCCGGAACGGAACGACCAAAATTAGCCCCTTTTGGGGCTTTTTTGTTGAAGCGCGACCGGAAAAATCCTGTGTAACGCCGGAAATCGTTCGCAGAACCAGCGTAACTCCGGAAAAAATAGATAAGAATAGCAACACTGATTACACTGAGGAACATCGCAACAGTAACGGATAAATGTGGTACAAATAGGCTTTCATCTGTGCTACGAATAGCACGTAGAACAATCAGGCAATAGATAAAAATGGCAACAAAAGTCCCCAAGACAACCTGATTGCCGCGATCACGCATGAAATTTGTCAACAAACGTGGCCCCAACTGAGCTGAAGCCAGAGATAACGTAGCAAGTGTAATTGAAAATGTGACTCCTGCGACTGAGATCATTGATCCTGCAATCGTGGATAATAGTGACCGGGCCCCATCTGGGCTTCCCCCATTTAGCCAGGGCACATTAGCAAGATACCAATCCTGCGCTCCAGATTGATCAATAGCTGTCAGCAAAAACCCCAGCGACGAGTTCCTCTGTCCACACATCGACCAGCGTTTCCAGCACCAACTGTACATTGCGGTTCTTCAACCGGGTGCGCCGCCCGTGTGGATAGCCCCACACGGGCGGTTTTGCGTTTAGCTCTCGTCGTTGCCGTTGGTGCCGTTAATTGTGGGGTAGGTGCCTGTAGCAGTGACGCGGGCGGCGGGCATGGTGCTGGTTTTGGTCGCTTTGATGTTGTCGCCCGTGTCGTATTCGATCAGCAGTGCCTGGTACCGTTCGCGGTAGAGTTCGGCACGGGCACGTTCCAGGTTCCACAGGCGGCTGATGCTTTCGTGCAGCGGCGGGATAAGTGACTCAATTTCGTACACGCGCTGGAGGTGCCGTTCAAACTCGATGTCGTGGTTGCGCCATACCTCGTCGTTGGCCAGTGTGAACTGCTTATAGCGTTTTTGCTCGTCCCCGCGCCAATCGTTCCATTCCTCACGGAAGCGATCTTCGCTAAGGCGCTGCACTTCAGCCACCTCGTTAATGCGGCGCTCCAGGCGGTCGCTAATGCGCTCAAAGTCCTCGATGATGCGCTGCATGGCGCGGTGCGTTTCTGCCCAGGCTTCAAAGCGTTCCAGGTTGCGCTGCATGGCGCTGTCTTGCTCACCAAAGCGGTCGGTAAGCGCTTGAACCTGCTGGTCACGCTGTTGGAGCATCAACTGCTGCTGGTCGATGAACTGCTGCATTTGTTCGCGGCGTTCGGATTCTGCGGTTTGGGTGTCGTTGATCTTGCGCTCGTTGCGAAGCGTGAGTTCTTCGATGAGGGTGAGCTTGGGTTTGATGGTGTCGATCTGCTTTTGCATTTCTGGCAGGTTTGTCTGGATGTCCGTCAGGCGGCGGGCATCCTGGCGGCGCTGTTCTTCCAGCGCGGTGATGCGGCGCTTGGGGTCTTCAATTTGCTTGTTCAGGTCGTCAATGCGCTGTTGTACCGACGCAACCGCTTCCCCGGTGCGTTCGCGCTCTAGCTGGAAGCCGGGCAGTTCGGATAGTTGGCCTTCGATGTTTTGCAGGCGCTCGGTCAGGTCGCGCACGGGGCGCATCATGCCTTCACGGGCGATTTCCTGGCGGCGCTCGGCCTCGCGCTCAGCCGTCAGGCGGCGGGCGTCTTGCTGCTCAAGCAACTGGCGCATTTCTGCACGAACTTGCTCCATGAGTTGGCTGGTGGGGCCGGTTTGCTGTTGGGTTTCGAATTGCGTGCTGATGACCGTTTGCTCGGATTCAACCCCGTTAAGTCGGCGGGTGAGGGCGTCGATGGTTTCCTGTTGCAGGGCGAGGTGTTCTTGCAGCTTGGATAAGGTACCGCGATCACGGCGGCGCTCCTCATCGAGCCATTCAATCAATTTGGCTGCCTGGTTAATGTCCACATTAGCCTCGCTTGGGATGGGTTATCCCGCTTACGTCTCAATATTCAAGTTTGGCGATTATATCACAGGCAGGGTATGTGTGAAGGACGGTGCAAAAGCATACAATGGAAAGACAGTGATGTAGGCAAATAGGACATTATCAGGCACATGTACGCCAATCGAGAGCGACTAGAGCAAACAGAGGCGGCGACCCTGGCCCCTTACGCCCTGCTGAGTGGCAACAGCCAGGGGCGGGTTCATCATGAAGGGGAACCCGACTACCGCACGGCCTTTCAGCGTGACCGCGACCGGATTGTGCATTCGGCGGCCTTCCGGCGGTTGGAATATAAAACACAGGTGTTCGTTAACGATGCGGGGGACTACTATCGCACTCGGCTGACGCATACGCTGGAAGTGGCGCAAATTGCGCGGACGGTGGCACGGGCACTCGGCGCGAATGAGGATTTGGTAGAGGCAATTTGCCTGGCGCATGACCTGGGTCACCCGCCGTTCGGTCATGCGGGGGAGGCTGTGCTAGATACGGTGATGGGTGCTACGGGTGGATTTAATCACAATCACCAGAGCTACCGCATCGTGACGGAGTTAGAGCGCCGCTATGACCGCTGGCGGGGCCTGAACCTGACGTATGAAACGCTGGACGGGATTGCCAAACACGAAAGCGACGCTGGCCTGGGGCCAACGGCACCCTTTGATGGGGCGCTGCGGGGCAGCCTGGAAGCACAGATTGCTGACGCTGCGGATGAACTGGCTTATAACGCACATGACCTGGACGATGGCCTGACGGCAGGGTTGATTGCACCCGATCAACTGCGTGATGTGACCCTGTGGCGAGTGGTGGTGGAACGCTCACGGTGGGATGGCGGGGCGTTTGACGCGCTGACGCGGCACCACATGGTGCGCGAGTTGGTGGGGATGCTGGTCAGTGACCTGATCGGCGAGACAACGGCTTACCTGGGCCATGCCGGCATTAACTCACCGGAGGATGTGCAGCGTCACGCGCAAAACGTTGTGGTTTATTCCGAATCCGTGCGGGTGGGCAGCCGGGAGTTGAAGGCGTTTTTGTTCGAGAATATGTATTATCACCACCGCATTGTGCGGATGTCGCAGCGGGCGGAGCGCTTCATTACGGAAATTTTCAACAGCTACGTTAAAGAACCGCGCCAACTGCCCAAAGCCGACCAGCAGTTAATCCCGGAAGAAGGCGTTGAGCGCGTCGTGGCAGACTACATCGCCAGCATGACGGACCGGGGTGCCCTGATGGAGTATAAACGTTTGTTTGACCCGTCCACGCGCCCAGAAGTGTTCTAGCGTGTGGCGGATTGGCAACTGCCTTTGTAGAATGAAGGTGTTCGACCAGCACACAGAGCAGGTATAACATGAGCGAAACACTATTACGGGGCCGCTACCGCCTGATTGCCCAGCAGGGGTCTGGTGGGATGGCGGTGATTTACCGGGCCATTGACCAGGAACTGGGGCGAACGGTGGCGGTCAAGATTTTACGCCCCAGCCTGACGGGAGATGAAGAATTCCTCAAGCGCTTCAAAAACGAAGCCCGCAATGTTGCTAACCTCAGCCACCCCAACATTGTGACGGTGCATGACGTGGGCAACGACGGCCAAACGCACTTCATTGTGATGGAGTTCATTGACGGGTCGGACTTGAAAAAGCTCATCCGGCGAGATGGTGCGCTGCCCGTGGATGTTGCCGTTGACCTGGCGATTCAGATTTGTGCCGGGATTGGCTTCGCCCACCGTGCGGGTCTGGTTCATGCGGACGTGAAGCCGCAAAACGTGCTGTTGACATCTAGCAGGCAGGTGAAGGTGACCGACTTCGGGATTGCCCAGGCCTTTAGTTACACCCAGCCGCAGCAGAAAGAGCAGATTGTGTGGGGCAGCCCGCACTACTTCGCGCCGGAGCAAGCCGAGGGTGAAAAGCCGACCCCCGCATCTGATGTGTATTCCATCGGCATCGTGATGTTTGAGATGTTGAGTGGCCATTTGCCCTACGCCGGGGCCAGCCAGCAGGAACTTGCTATGGCGCACATCAAGGAGCCGGTGCCCCACCTGAGTGAAGTTGCGCCCCATGTGCCAGAAGCCCTGTCACGCATTGTGTACAAGGTGATGAGCAAGAAGCCAGAACAGCGCTACCGCATGGCGGATCAGCTTGGGCAGATTTTGGTGAACTATCGTGACCGGGGCCAGCAGAGTACCACCGTTAACCCGCGCATGATCCCCGGCCAACCAGG
>DAOTTY010000098.1:0-2619 GCA_034437575.1 Anaerolineae bacterium
GCTTTTGGTTTATCGCTCATGCGGGTATAATCACCGACGCAGGAAGGGATCGCCAGTATGAGTTTGAGCTTGCCATGCCACGTTTAAGATCAACAGCCCTGATGCTGTGTGTACTACTGATGGCCGGGATTGGATGGGCTGCCCCCAACCAACAGCAGCAGGTCGATAATTTGACGGCCTTTGCCACCGCCATCCGTGCCGACCTGGAACGCGCCGCCATTGACGTGTTCCCGGAGGGCCTGCCGCCAGAATGGACGGGCAGCATTGACAACACATCACCGACTTACATCCCCGACCTGTGGTTCGATAAGGAACTGCTGGCTAACGAAGTGTTTGGGGGGGACCGCCGCCCGCCCAACTGGATTAGCGTGACGGTGGATGTGGCCGACATCCTGGCTCGTAACGTGCGCCACGACCTTGAAGAAGTCGCTGATACGATTTTCGGCGGATTTAACGAGCGGCCAATTGCCTGGAATGGCGCTGATGGTATTTACCGCTGTGACCGGGCGGTGATGAATATCTTCTTCCCGGCAAGGGTAGAATTTAGTTTCGCCTCCGCAGCGCAAAGCGATGACTTCGGCTTTTGTGCGCAGGTCGAAGCGGAGTTGAATCTTTTCCTGCTGGAGCGGCAGCAGCTTGATTTGGCGGGCGAAGACCTGGACGCGGCGATTCTATCGGCACGCGGCGACCTTGAGCGGCTGGCTGATGAGGTCTTCGGTGTGAACAACCGGCCTATCGGCTGGTCGGGCAACCGGGACGAAAATTCCCCGCTGCTGCTGGCCGACACTCGTGCCGACCTGGACCTGCTGGCCGACGAAACGTTGGGCGTCAACCAGCGCCCCGAAGGCTGGGCGAGCCTGTTCCTGGATGATTCGGTCGTGCTGTCCTGGCGCAACATCCGCCACGACCTGGAACTGCTGGCCGAAGACCTGGTGCCGCAGTACCCATCCATTGAGGGGCCGCGCCCGCGTGGCTGGGAAAACGCCGACCCCATGCGGATTTGTTCGCTGCGGCTGCAAACGCTGGTGGTGCTGCTGGAAGCCGTTTTCACCGAAGCGGGGGCCACCTTCAGCCGCACAGATGTGCCTGGCGGCCCGAATTACTGCCAGCAGTTGTTTGCGGCGGCCAACAACTTTGCCGAAGACCCACCCCTCAGTGAACTGGATGCGCTGTTGGCCGCTGGCCCGGTTTTGTTCGAGTCTGACTTTGCGTTTGCTTACCTGGACGTGGCCGCCCTGGAGTATATGGGCACCATGCCTGCGGGGACGCCGTTTCGGGCGTGGTATCGCAACTTCAACGACAGCACGATGATGTTCGTCAGTGGGGAAAACTTCGCGGTTTACATTGACCAGCGCTTTACCAACATGCCCGTAGACATCTTCGACCGCCTGCCCACACTGGACGGTGTGCAGCCGCTCACGTTTTGCGATGCCGGTTGGTGCAATGGCCCTGGCCCCACACCCACCCCAACAGGCGGCGCGATTGAGTCGCTGTTGGCCTTCGAGACGCCCGTGATTGAGCCAACGGTAGACACTGCGAACCAGTTGCCCGACGGCGAGAAGACGCAAGTCAACTTCGAGAACATCCGCGTGAACTACCTGCTGGACGACGAACTGAACCGCACGGCGGAAGTCATCCTGGAAATTTGCCCGGACCCGTCGCTGGTTGCGGTATCGGGCGAAGAGTGTGAACCCGTCCTGAGCGTGGTAGACGGCGCGACCGGCGAACCCTTCCCGGTCATCCGCCAGCAAGACGGCCAGAATGTGTACGAACTGCCCTATGGCTACAGCCCGAACATTCAAATTTCTAGCGCAACCCTCGTCTCTAACGACGTGTTCCTTAGTCCACCGGAACTGCCACGTAACTAGACCCTGTAAGGCTGCGCCCGTTGTCATAAAGCGAGCGCAGCCCCCCTTACAGTTCGTCTACTTTGTCGATCATCGCCACCAGCAGATTGTAAATAATCGGGCAAACGGACGCGCCTTCTATGGTATCGTCCAGCGTCCAGCGGAAGTCCGGGGTGAAGGCGGGGTAAGTGCGGCATGTTTCGGGCCGGTGCGCGTATACACTGCACAGTTTGCCGTTTAAAAACGCACAGGGCCGCTCCCTAAAGCGCCCCCACTCGCCCACCTGCTCCGCGTCGTAATGCTCTACATAGCGTGTTTCCACTTGATCGACGGGGATGTGCAGCCCGTCAGCAAGGCGGTCGGCATCTTCCGGCGTGAGGTACACATCCAGCGAGCGGCAGCAGTTAGCGCACTGCGTACAGTCGATGGCGTCTACGATGGGCGCGGCAACTTCATCTACGATGGCGTCAATATGGGCGTCGGTCAGGTCGTCGCGGTATTCAAGCTGGTATTGCAGCACTTTGAAGGCGTCAGCACGTTCGGCTGCCAACTGCTTGATGGCGTCCAGGTTGGTGATAAGGTTTGGCATAGTATAAACTACCCATTATGGTTTTTGTCTGGTCTTCCTTGCTACCCAGTGTAACACCATAAGATAGCGTGGACGTAACTGCTCAGGCACTCGGCTGAATTCCCCCATCCCCTAGCCCCTTACCCCCAAAATGAGGGAAGGGGAACACCGCCGAAGGCGGCACAAACCCCTCCCTCCCGCCGC
>DAOTTY010000099.1:0-2456 GCA_034437575.1 Anaerolineae bacterium
TCACAGGAGCAGCATATGTCATTGACACTTAACAGCACCGTCACCCTCAGTAATGGCGTGGAAATGCCGCGCTTTGGCCTGGGCGTTTACCAAACAAAGGTGGGCGAAGAAACCGAGAACGCCGTCCGATGGGCATTGGAAGCCGGGTACCCCGCCATAGACACGGCTGCGCTGTACCGTAACGAGGCCGAAGTCGGCAAAATCGTGCGCTCCGGGATTGTGCCGCGTGATGAGGTCTTCGTCACAAGCAAGGTATGGGTAGACGACCTGAGCTACGACGGCGCAAAAGCAGCGTTTAATGATAGCCTGGAAAAGCTGGGCTTTGACTACGTGGACCTATACCTGATTCACTGGCCGTTTAACGACTGGCAGGGGGCCTGGCGTGCGCTAGAAGACGCCTACAAAGACGGACGCGCCCGTGCCATCGGGGTGAGCAATTTCATGCAGCATCACCTGACCGAACTGATGAACCTGGCCGAAATCAAGCCGATGGTGAACCAGTATGAGTGCCACCCGCGCCTACAGCAGCCCGACCTGCTCAAGTTCTGCCACGATAACAACATCCATGTGACAGCCTGGGCACCCATTATGAAAGGGCGCGTGCTGGATATGCCAGAAATCGTCAACATTGGTGAGAAGCACGGCAAGTCTGCGGTTCATGTGACGCTGCGCTGGCTGCTGCAACTCGGTGTCATCGTGATTCCGAAGTCGGCCAGGCAAGAGCGCATTCAAACCAACGCTGACGTGTTCGACTTTGAACTCACTGACGAGGAGATGCAAATCATGGCCACGCTAAATACTGGCGAACGCACTGGCCCGCATCCTGATGAATTTGGCAAGTAGGGCGATGATCCGACACCCATAACTGGACTACCCCACCACACGCAGTTCACGCGGGAAGGTCGTCAGCGACTCAATGCCGTCTTCGGTGACGACCACGTTATCCTCGATGCGAACGCCAATCGAGCCGGAGTTGTACAGGCCGGGTTCAATCGTGAACACGTTCCCGACTTCAAGCGGAGTGTCGTTATCCGCTGAGATATACGGCGCTTCGTGAACGTCCAGGCCCAGGCCGTGCCCGGTGCGATGCAAAATATACGGTTCAAAGCCACTGTCGATAAGCACCTGCCGCACCTGTGCGTCCAGGTTGTTAGCGGCCACACCCGGCGCACCGATGCTGCGGCCTTTCTCATTGGCGGCCAGCACTGCATCGTAGATGGCGCGGTGTTCATCAGCAGCTTCGCCCACAAAAACCGTGCGCGTGATGTCTGCCGGGTAGCCCTTATAGGTCGTGCCAAAGTCGAACAGCAGCGGGTCACCTGCCTTCACGGCATAGTCGTCGCGCACCTTGCCGTGTGGCCGGGCGGAATTATCCGCTGCCAGCACAATCGGGTCAAACGATAGGCCCTGACCGCCCAACTCGTTCATATGCTGGATCAGCCGGGTGTGGATTTCACGCTCGGTCATGCCCATTTTGATCTCGGCCAGCGTCTTTTCCAGGGCCGCCTCACTGATCTGAATCGCTTTACGCAGCGCTTCAATTTCTTCGGGTTCTTTTTGGGCGCGGATGGACGAAATCAGCTTATGGGCGTCCATCAGGTTCGCATTCGGCACCTGACGGCGCAGCGCTTCCGCCTCGAAGAAGCGCACCGCCTGCCCTTCTATACCGAGGCGCTTGCCATCCAAAGCTAAGCTCGCGGCAGCTTTGGCAAAGGCGTTTTCGTAGCCGTCGCTATCTGACCAGGGGATTAGATCAGCGTCGAAGCCCTTACTCGTGAACAGTTCCACTTCGATAGCGGGGATGACCACTGTTGGACGGCCCTCCGCTGGAACAATTAACATCAGCGGGCGCTCCATCACCGGGTGGACTGCCCCCGTGAGGTAGCGGAAGTTGGAACCGGGGATCATTGCGACGGCATCCAGGTTATTGGCTTGCAACACAGCATACAGTCGATCAAGGCGATTTTTTGTTGTCATCAGTCCTATATCCTCTCAGAAAAGAGCAAAAGCAGCGGGAACCCACCTACGCCCGCAATTTCAGGTGGGCTTTTTTGCATTATGTGCTGCAATCAGCCTGATTACCATTGCTGTTATGGTAGTGACAGGGCTTTTGCAAAGTTGCATGGCTGATGATTGGGCGCTGCCCAAACCCGTCACTTTTTTCAAAAAGTGAACGAAAACCGTAACGACTCAGCTTGCCCCCCACCCCGGCGCTAAAGCGCCACCCCTCCCTCATTTTGGGGGTAAGGGGCTAGGGGAATTCAGCCGAGTACCTGAGCAGTTACCAAAAACTTGCCCTTTTCGGACGCTTTGCGTCCGAAAGGACGGGTTCAAAGGGTGCCAACCCTTTGCAGGGGTGCGGGGACGCTGTCCCCGCGATGTGAAAACTTGACTTTGCAATAGCCCTAATGGTAGTGATTGTTGTTGGTTGCGGGTGACCTGGGCGAATGAATCAG
>DAOTTY010000100.1:0-2522 GCA_034437575.1 Anaerolineae bacterium
CGACAAGGCCTTGGGCGTCCTGTTGGAGCAGTGGGATCAGGCGCAGGGCCGCCCCAACCGCTACAAGGGCGTGCAGAAGCGCCTGGTGCTGCAACATCTGGCGCTCTACAACCAGGATCGCGGCGTGCAACGCCAGCAGGACCGCCGCAGCGTGGATTTGCCCACCCTCCTGGACGAGATCGAGACGGCGTTGCCCAAGCTCAACCTCAAGGAGGAGGACGCCGAACCGCTGTTAGAGGAGATCGTCGAGCGCAGCGGCCTCCTGCTCCGGTTAGATGGCGGGCAGCGCTATCAATTTGCCCACCTGACCCTGCAGGAGTTCTTCGCCGCGCAGGAGTTGCAGGGGGCCACTGCCGACCTTATCGAACGCTTCGAGCGCGAGCCCGATGCATGGCGGGAGGTGGTCAAGTTGTGGTGCGGCCTGGCCCACGATAGCACCAGCCTGCTCCGCGCGGTCTACGCCCGTGACTCGATTACGGCGTTTGAGTGCTTGGGGGATGCCCAGCAGGTCAATCCGGATTTTGCCAATGAGATCATCGCGACGTTCCGGGCGCGGTTGGGCGAGGATGGCGCGAGCGGCGAGGCCGTGATCCACGCCTTCGCCCTGGTGGCTACCGATCCGCGCGAGCGCGGCACGCAATTGTTCGACTTCTTGGCCGCCACCGTCACCCATGACGCTGATGCAGGCCGCCGCCGGGCTGCCGCCCAGGCGCTGGCCCAGAGCAACTTGCCCCAGGCCGCTGTAAAGCTGGCCGAATGCGCGCCGGAGCATCCCTGGATACGACCGCTCCTGGTGCAGATGGGCGACCTGGCAATGCCCGTGCTGGCACAGTGGGCCGGTCAGGGCGAGGTGTGGGCTTTTGATGCGTTGCAAGAGGTCGGTACACCTCAAGCCGCGTACGAATTAACCAATCTGCTCTGGGTATATAAATCCCCTTTGCCTTATCAAGCCGCCTGGCGGCTGGGTACCTTGTTTGACGCCCCCAATGTAGAGGCTGCACTGCGCGATTATCCTCTGACCGAAGCCCAACGCGCCGCTGAAAAGCTAGATTGGGTGTGGGAACCCTTTGATCCTAATCCAGACTCTACCTTACGCATAATCACCGGGCGAGTGGCCTATTTGTTAGCTACCACCCCCGAAAGAGCACTGCCAGCCAATGATTCCGAACTACTCAGTTCGCGCTTAGCGCTACCGATATGCGCTATTTCAGCGCCGGTGGACGAGCTTAAGAAATTCGAACCCTATGATGAACAAGCGCAAGGCTTAATCGAAAGATATGAGAAGCTGCCATCTAAAGAAACAAGTTCTACCTATGAATTCGAGTTAGCACAAAAGGCTTTAATTGCTGAAGCACGAGCTTGTGCTTATGAATACCCTACTTGGCGATGGCTATTTGATACTCTAGGTACCACTATGCAATTCGAACTCCTGCGCCGTCTCATCCAGGAGCCATACACTCCCACCGTCAAGGATTGGCGTCAGGCCTTTGAACCGGTGAAGTACAGCTTCGAGGAAAGTTGGCACGCGAAGGGCCTCAAGGCCGCGCTTTTCCTTGTCCTGGCCCTGAGTTTGTGGGAAGCCGGCGCCAGTATTCTGCGTGCGCCCACCCTGGTGAGTTGGGAGGCTGGCGGCTATGCTCTGGTAGCTATGTGGTGGCTGGTAGGCTCGTTGTATTTGGGGCTTGTAGCGTTGAATTTGGAGGCAGTAAGACTGTTTGCTTTCTTCGGTGTGTTGGGACTTTACGTTTACCTTGGTCTGTTGACCGGATCGGCGTGGGGCTTCTTATTAATTTTTGGTGGGGTCACCGTCGCTCTGATCGTTGTGCTGTTTAGCGCGCGGAGTGTCACGGGGGTTGTCAAATGGGTCGTCGCACTGGTCGGTGCGCTGGTCGGCGCTCTGATCGGCACGCTGGGCGGCACGCTGGGCGTCGCACTGGTCGGCGTGCTGATCGGCCTGCTGGTCGGCCTGCTGGTTGACGTGCTGGGTGACGACCCGGCCGAAGCTCTGGGCAGTAAGCTGTTCGGTGTGCCGGCTGGCGTGCTGTTCGGCGTGCTGGGTGGCGCGTTTGGGGGAGTGCTACAAATGTTGTTCTTCCTGCCCAATCAACTCCTTTACAACACCTGGGACTGGCAGGGGATAGCGCTATTTTGGTCTCTCTGGGCGCTGTGGTTTGGCGTTTTGTGGCGGCTCGGCGCCCGCCGCGAGCGGGAAGCCCAGAATCCCCTGCGCGGCCTGCTCGAGCTGCAAGATGCCCCCGCCGCGCGCTATCCCAGACACGGCCTCTTGGGTCGCTTACCTGGCTCCGGCCTGGTGCGCCGCTTGACGCGCCGTTGAGGGGGAACGCAGAGGTTTACGAGCCAATCCTGTTAATCTTGTTAATCCTGTCTATGTTCAAAGGAGAAACCTGACCAATGCCAATCAAAAAATCTGAACTCTATTCCTCCCTCTGGGCGAGTTGCGATGCGCTGCGCGGCGGGATGGATGCCTCGCAGTACAAGGACTTTGTGCTCACGATGCTCTT
>DAOTTY010000101.1:0-30323 GCA_034437575.1 Anaerolineae bacterium
CCGTTGAGCATGACGGCGTCGTCTTCTACCGTGACTGTTAGCAGTTCGCCATTGACGGTTTCAACTTCGAGTTCGCCGTCGGCGGCTTCTACAGCAGCCAGCACGTCTTCAGCCATTAGCGCGTCGGCAACCACATGGTACGTCAGGATAGCGGTCAGCGTTTCGGTGTCTGCCAGCAGGTCTTCGGCTTCCAGGCCCAGTGCTTCCAGGGCAGCCTCAAACGCTTCGTCCGTGGGAGCGAACACGGTGAAGCTGGCTTCTTCGTCGCTGAGCGTTTCCACTAGTCCAGCCGCTTCAACAGCAGCTACCAGCGTGGTGAAGTCATCGGCGGCAACAGCCACGTCCACGATGGTGCCGGTGGCGGCATCTGCTTCAGCAGCGGCTTCTTCGGTGGCTTCAGCCACTTCCTCGGTAGCGTCAGCTTCTTCGGTTTCTTCGGCTTCCTCTACGGCTGCCGGAGCTTCAGTTTCTTCGGGAACCTCGGTCGGTTCGGTCGTTGGCGTCGGTGTGGGTTCGCCGCCACAGGCAGCCAGTACCAGTGCGGTAAAAACTGACAACAGCAGGATGCTGCGCCACAACTTTACAATTTGCATAAATGTGTCCTCCGTGTGGTTGAGTGATGCTCCAATTCACAATGAATCGGTATGCGCACGAGCGAGGACTATACTGCGAACGGGGGGGGGACGCAACAAAACAAGGGGGCTGCCCGGCGTTTCTCATGTGATTTGAAGCTAGGCTGCCCCTGTTTTGTATGAGACGTTCTATGAAAAGCTAGAAGAGGTTAGATGCTTTCAACAAACGCCTTCAGGGATGGTTCATCTTTGACCGTTACACGGGTGGCGCTGTGGTCTATCCGCTTGATTAACCCCGACAGCACCTCGCCCGCACCTATCTCCACAAACGTTGTTACCCCGTCGGCAATCATCGCCTGTACAGAGGCCGTCCAGCGCACCGGGGCCATGATCTGGGCTTCCAGTTCGTCAACAATCGCCTGGGGGGTGGGCAGGGGGGCTGCGCTCACATTGCCGTAAATAGGATGGCGGGGCGCACTAAAGCGAACCTGCGTCAACTCAGCCCGAAATGCTTCGGCGGCACTCGCCATCAATGGGGAGTGGGCCGCCACGCTTAACGCCAACCGGAGTGCCCGTTTTGCCCCGGTTTCTTTGGCCAGTTCCAGGGCGCGGTCAACCGCTTCACCACGGCCAGAAATCACGACCTGACCGGGACAGTTGTCGTTAGCAATGACAATAGCCCCGCCGGTCTCGCTGGCTGACTGCTCACAGATGGCCGTTACCTGCTCTACACCCAGGCCCAGCACTGCCCCCATGCCACCGGGGTTGTGTTCACCCGCTTCGCGCATCAGCCGCCCACGCGCTCGAACGAGCCGCAGCCCGTCTGCAAAGTTGAGTGCCCCGGCGCTCACCAGCGCGGTGAACTCACCCAGGCTGTGCCCCGCCGTGAACGCAGGCACCGCCTCTGGCACTTCCTGTTGAAGTGCCCGTAGTGTGGCTACGCTCGTCACGAACAGGGCGGCCTGTGTGTTGTAGGTATCGTTGAGATCAGCTTCGGGACCGTCAAAAATGAGCTTAGAAAAGTCCGTCTTGAGGATGGCGTCGGCTTCACTAAACGTAGCTTTGGCGACGGGATAGGCATTGGCTACACTTTTGCCCATACCCACTGCCTGCGACCCCTGCCCGGGGAAGACAAATGCAACGGTTGTCCAATCTATCATCTTATCCCTTTGTGCGTGTGTGGAATTCACCAGTTAATCTATACAACAAAGGCCGCCTCGCGCAGTTGGCAGGGCGGCCTTTATCGGTCGTCTTCACGGTGAGAGCGAAACGCGCTCACTGCTTATTCGTTGTCTTTCATCTCCATGACCGTCTCACCGCGATAGGTGCCACAATTAGGGCACACGCGATGTGCAACGTGATACTCACCGCAACCCTCACACACAATCAAGTGCTTCAGCGATAGGCTGTCGTGGGCGCGGCGGCGGTTGCGACGGCTACGGGAGACTTTGCGTTTGGGTAATGGCCCCATGAGGCTGCTCCTTGGTAACCTTGTGTTTGTCACATAATCAAAGCAAAGCCCGCCTTGGACTAAAGCGGGCGATTTGGTCACTAGAGTATAGGAAGCGCTTAAAGTTAAGTCAAGGCAGCGGCAGGGCCAGGCAGGGCTTTTGCAGCAGGCCAGGGGCAGGTGTGGGGCGTTCTATGCTACAATAAAAACTATAGGGCACAGGCCAGTCACCTACTATGCTCTTCTCCCAAAATCACTTATTTTGAGGTTTACCGTCATGCAAAAGCTCAAGACCGTTATCAAAACCGCTATCGGCAGGCGTCCCACCCTGGTTCAACCGCTGCACGGTGGCATGGTCGGTGAGGTATATGCTGTGGAAATGCCCGGCGGCGAACAACTCGTCGCCAAGTTCGACCCCAAACAAAAGGCAATGCTCGCCCGTGAGGGCTACATGCTGGAATATCTTAACGAAAATACCGACTTCCCCGTGCCAGACGTACTCTACAGCAACGACACCCTGCTGCTGATGACCTATGTTGAAGGCAGCAGCAGTTTTGGCACTCAAGCCCAGGAACACGCCGCCGATTTGCTGGCTAACTTGCACAGTGAAACCGCCGATCAATTTGGGCTGGAAAACGACACGCTCATCGGGCCGCTGCACCAGCCTAACCCCTGGACGAACCGCTGGTTGGACTTCTTCCGTGAACATCGCTTGCTCTACATGGCCGATGTGGCCTATCAGGCGGGGCGGCTTTCGGCGGTGGTTCGCAGCCGTATTGACAAACTTGCCGCCAAGCTGGATCAATACGTAGAAGAACCTGACCAGCCCGCCCTTATTCATGGCGACCTGTGGACGACAAACATTCTAGCGAAAGACGGCTGCATTGAAGGCTTTATTGACCCGGCAATTTACTACGGCCACCCGGAAGTCGAACTGGCTTACACGACGCTGTTTGGGACGTTTGGCGAACCGTTCTTCAAGCGCTACCATGCGCTGCGCCCCATTGCAGCGGGCTTCTTCGAGGAGCGGCGCGACCTGTATAATTTGTACCCGCTGCTGGTGCATGTGCGGCTGTTTGGGGGCAGTTATGCCGCCAGTGTAGACCGCACCTTGCGCCAATATGGGGTTTAGCTGTACAGTCTGCACAAGAAATTTCATGCACAATACGTGATTGTCACCCGCGCTCGCGTCCTGTATGCTCTCATGAGCAATTAAGTAAAGGCATAGCCAGCATGTTCAGCAATTGCACATCCAAGAAAAAGGCAAAGAAGCGCAACTCGAACCAGTAGTTCGGGCGTTTTCGCTTGCCGTGTGCAAATTGGCAGAAAACCAGCACCCCGCCCGAACTGGCGGGGTTTTTTGTTGCCCTGTGCCCGCATCTCAATCAAACGGAGTAACACCATGATCCGCAGCATCAACAACAAGCCCAAGGCAAAGAAGGTGAAGAAGCCTGACCCCGCGTCTGGATAGTTGTGCTGCCCCAATTGGGTGACCACCAACGCCGCTTTCCAGACGACACCGCCCGGAAGCGGCGTTTTTTTATCAATGATGACAACCAGCAGTGAAAGAGGAGCAATTCCCAAAATGACTAACGTAACCTGCCCCGTCTGTGACGGTGACGTAGAACTCCCGCAAGATGTCATGGAAAACGAACTCGTGGTGTGCGGCGACTGCGGCACCGAACTGGAAGTGCTCAGTTTGGACCCCGTCGAAGTGGCCGAAGCGCCCGAAGTCGAAGAGGATTGGGGCGAGTAAATGACCCGCGTCGGCGTACTCGTTACCCACATCCGCGCAGAGGAAAAACTGCTGGTAGAAGCCTTTCGCCAGCAGGGTGTGGAACCCGATATGATCCTTGACCGCGACCTCAACTTTGACGTGACCGGGGATGCATCGCAGGCCGCGCCGAACGGCACCCCCTGGCGCGACTATGATGTTATTCTGGAGCGGTCAGTTAGCACGTCGCGGGGCACCTACGCCCTGCTGCTGCTCAATGCGTGGGGTGTGCGGACGATCAACACCCACGAAACAGCCTGCATCTGCTCCGATAAGCTGGCGACTGCCGTTGCACTGGCCGGGGCGGGCGTCCCACAGCCTGCAACACGGGTGGCCTTCACGCCCGCTAGTGCCATGCAAGCGCTAGACGACCTGACTTATCCCGCCGTATTGAAGCCCGTGACGGGCAGTTGGGGGCGGCTGCTGGCCCGCGTTAACGACCCCAACAGTGCCGAAGCCATCATCGAACACCGGCAAACACTGGGCAGCTACCAGCACCACGTTTACTACGCGCAGGCTTATATTGATAAACCCGGACGCGACATCCGTGCGTTTGTGATTGGTGACCACACCATCTGTGCTATTTACCGCACCAGCGACCACTGGATTACCAACACAGCACGCGGCGGCAGCGCCTCCAACTGCCCGGTGACAGACGACCTCAACGCTCTGTGTGGGCGGGCAGCGCAGGCCGTTGGCGGCGGCGTGCTGGCCATTGACGTGCTGGAAGACCCCAACGACGGCTACGTCGTCAACGAGATCAATCACACGATGGAATTCCGTAACAGCAGCGCCCCCACTGGCGTTGATATTGCGGCGGAGGTGGCTCGTTATGCGCTAGCCCAATCGGAGGTGGTCGCATGAGTGTGAGTGTGGGCATCGTCGGCGGGAGCGGCTTCACGGGCGGGGAACTGCTGCGGCTGCTGCACACGCATCCGCAGGCCGACGTGACGCAGATCACCAGCCGGGGTGAGACGGGCAAGTTTGTGTATCACAGGCACCCGAATATGCGCGGGGCCAGTGACCTGAACTTCATCCACCCGGACGCGCTGGAAGCCTGTGATGTGTTGTTTTTGTGCCTGCCACACAAGACTGCCGCCCGCCACATTGACCACTACGCGGCGCTGGCCCCGGTCATTGTAGACCTGAGTGCTGACTTCCGCTTGAGCGATGCCGATGTGTACCAACAGTGGTACGCCGAAGCGCACCCCGCCCCGGCCTGGCTCAGTCAGTTTGTGTATGGCCTGCCAGAAGTCAACCGCACCCGACTGACCGATGCAAAGTACGCCAGTGGCGTGGGCTGCAATGCAACCGCGCTCAACCTCGCCCTGATGCCGTTGGCCCACGCGGGTTTGCTGGCGTCGGTAGCGGCCCAGGTGAGTGTCGGCTCGTCGGAATCTGGCGCGGCAGGGAACGCAGCCTCACATCACCCCATTCGCAGCGGGGCCGTCCGCGCCTACAAGCCGACCAATCACCGCCATCTGGCTGAGGTGCAGCAGGTTATCGGCACAGATGTGCCTGTATACTTCAGCGTGACCGGCATTGAGATGATCCGGGGGGTGCATGTGCTGGCCCACTGTACCCTGACCGAACCCGTAGACGAAAAGATCATCTGGAAAACGTACCGGGGCGCTTACAAAACAGAGCCGTTCATCCGCTTTGTAAAAAGCAAAACCGGCTTTCATCGCCTGCCCGAACCGCGCATCGTAGCCGGAACCAATTACTGTGACGTCGGCTTTGAACTGGACGACACCAACCCGACGCACCTTGTCGTCGTCGCTGCCCTGGATAATCTGGTTAAGGGGGCGGCAGGCAGCGCAGTGCAATCTATGAATATCATGCTTGGCTTTAACGAAACTGACGGACTGCAATTTACAGGAGTTTACCCCTAATCATGACTCTCAATTATCCCAGCGTTATTGATGCACCCCAAGCCGTCACCCTGGATGACGTGCTGGTTGTGAAAATTGGCGGCGGCGCGGGCCTGGACTTAGCCGCCTGCATTGCCGACCTGGCCGAAGTCGCCCGCACGCGCCCGGTTGTGGTGGTTCATGGCGTGAGTGCAGAAGCCAACCGCCTGTGTGAAGAGCGCGGCCTGCCTGTGCGAATGCTGACCTCCCCTAGCGGCCACAGTTCCCGTTACACGGATGCGGCCACCCGTGATGTGTTCGTAGAAGCCGCCCGCAGCGTCAACAATGCCGTGACGGACGCTTTCGCGCAGCATGGCATCCGGGCGCAGCGCGTCGAGAATGCGGTTGTGGGGGAGCGCAAGAACGCGGTTCGGGCGGTGGTGGCGGGCCGGGTGCGCGTCATTCGAGATAGCTACACCGGGTTCATCACTGGCGTGACGGCTGCCCCTATCCTGCAACTGCTGGCCGGGGGCAGCGTGCCTGTGCTGCCCCCGGAAGCGTTCAGCGAAGCCGACGGCACCCTCAACGTGGACGGTGACCGGGCTGCTGCTGCGGTGGCTGCCTCATTGGGCGCGGCTGATCTGGTCATCTTGAGCAATGTGCGCGGGCTGTATCGCAACTTCCCGGACGAGAGCAGCTTCGTGAGCGAAGTGAGCGGCGCACAGATGGACAGCGCGATGGATTGGGCACAGGGCCGCATGAAGCGGAAAGTGCTGGGCGCTCAGGAAGCGCTCGACGGGGGTGTGCAGCGCGTCACCATTGCCGACGGACGGGCAGCCAGCCCGGTTCAGGGTGCCCTCAACGGGGCCGGAACGGTCTTCACGCGATGATTGACACACCGCAAACGCTTACTGCCATCGAAGACGCGCACACGTCGGGGGCCTACCCCAAGCGCCCGTTAGCCATCGTGCGCGGCGCGGGCGTGTACGCCTGGGACGACGCAGGCCACCGCTACATTGACGCCTCCAGCGGGCAGGGGGTGGCGCTGCTTGGTCACAGCCACCCCAATGTGGCCAAAGCCGTCAGCGAGCAGGCGTCCACGCTGATTAGCTGCCCGGAGATTTTCTACAATGACCGCCGCGCCGAACTTTACACGCTGTTCGATGAGATTATGCCGGAGGGCATCAACCGTTACTTTTTGTGCAACAGCGGCGCAGAGGCCAACGAGGGCGCGTTAAAGGTCGCCCGCCTGCTGACCGGGCGCAGCGGTGTTGTGGCAGCCATGCGCGGCTTTCACGGGCGCACAATGGGTGCCCTGTCGATGACGTGGAGCAAGAAGTATCGCAAAGCCTTCGACGGCTGGACGGTGGATGTGAACCATGTGCCCTACAACAACCTGGCCGCCGCTGCCGAAGCGATCACCGAAGACACCGCCGCTGTGGTGGTAGAAGCCGTGCAGGGTGAGGGCGGCGTAAACCCCGGCGACGGGGCCTATCTGCAAGGGCTGCGCGAACTATGCAGCGAACGGGGTGCGTTGCTCGTATTAGACGAGATTCAGGCGGGGTTGGGCCGCACCGGGCGCTGGTTTGCCTTCCAGCACGCGGGCATTACCCCGGATGTCATCGCAATGGGCAAGGGCATCGCGGGCGGCGTGCCGATGGGCGCGGTTGCATGGCGCGGCGAACTGGGCACACTCCCCGGTGGCAGTCATGGCAGCACCTTCGGCGGCAATCCGCTGGCGTGCGCGGCGGCCATCGCCACGCTGCAAACCCTGCGCGACGACAACCTGATTGAACGCTCTGCGGAGATGGGCGCGTGGGCCATCGAACAGCTAGAAGCCCTTAACCACCCGCAAATCCGGGAGGTGCGCGGGCGCGGCCTGATGATCGGGATTGAACTGCGGGGCCGTGTGACGCCCGTCCTCAAGGCGCTGCAAGATAAGGGCGTGCTGGCCCTGCCTGCTGGCGCAACCGTCCTGCGCCTGCTGCCCCCGCTGATGATTGACCGTGACCAGATGGGGCAGGTTATCAATGCCATTCGTGACGTGCTGGATGAACTGGAAGCCTAACGTGGAAACCGTCACGGGCATTCACACCGCTGAGCAGCTTTTACACGACCTTGTTGCCACACCCAGCCCCTCCCATAAGGAGGCGGACGCCGTGACCCTGCTCACAACGTGGATGGGGTCACATGGCTATGACCACACCTTTGTGGATGCGGTGGGCAATGCGGTGGGCATCATCGGCAAGGGCGACGGCAGCCGTGACATTGTGCTGCTGGGCCACATCGACACCTTCCCCGGCCAGCCGCCTGTCCGCGTAGAAGGACGAACGCTGTATGGGCGCGGCAGTGTGGACGCCAAAGGCCCGCTGTGTACGTTTGCGGTCGCGGCGGCCAACGCCCGCATTGAACTGCCGGAAGGTGTGCGGTTTGTCGTCATCGGTGCTGTAGAAGAGGAGGCCGCTACCAGTGCAGGCGCTCACTATGTTGTGAACCAGTACGCGCCACAGTTGTGCTTCATCGGGGAGCCTTCCAACTGGGATAGGATGACGCTGGGCTATAAGGGCCGCCTGCTGCTGGAATGGCACTGGGAAGGGGACTTCGCGCATAGTGCGGGCGATGTGCCGACGGCGGGCGAACGCGCCTTTGCCTTTTGGCAGCGCGTGCAGCGTTACACGGCTGATGTTAACGGCGATACCTCGTCCATTTTTGGGCGGCTGCACGCCTCCGTGCGTGACGTAAACACGGGCACGAGTTACGGTGGCACGCACCAATGGGGCCAGATGACCGTTGGCTTCCGGCTGCCCCCCGGCGTCCAGCCGGAAACTGTGGAAGCTGCGCTGGCCCCTGAAGGCGACGAAACCATCCGCGCCTTTGGCCGAGAGCGCCCCTACGTCGCGGAAAAGGATACTATCCTGACCCGCGCCGTGCGGGGTGCCATCCGCAAGGAAGGCGGAACGCCCCGCTTTGTGTATAAAACAGGTACGTCTGACATGAATGTGGTTGGCCCGCGCTGGCACTGCCCGATTGTCGCGTATGGTCCGGGGGATAGTGCGCTGGACCACACCCCCAACGAACACGTAAACCTTGATGAGTATCAGACGGCCATCCGCGTATTGACCCGTGCGCTGGAGCGGCTGGGGAGCGAAATTTAATGTTTTTTGCCAGAACTGATGTTGTAAGAGAGTTTCACATTATCGAGTCTACGCTGCGTGAGGGCGAACAGTTCGCACAGGCGCACTTCACCCCACAAGATAAGCTGGAAATCGCCGCCGCGCTGGATAACTTCGGGGTGGAGTACATGGAACTGAGTACGCCCATCGCCAGCCCACAAAGCGCCCGCGACCTGCAAGCCATCGCTAAGATGCCGCGCCAGTTCCGCCTGCTGACGCACATCCGTGCCCGCATGGACGAGGCCAAGCTGGCTGTTGACTGCGGCGTGGACGGCGTGGACATCTACATTGGTACGTCGGCGTATATGCGCCAGTACAGTCACGGCAAAAGCCTTGCCCAAATTATCGAAGATGGCCAGGAAATCGTGACGTGGCTCAAAGCTCAGGGGATGGAAACCCGCTTCAGCACAGAGGACACCTTTCGCAGCAACATGGCCGATGTGTTTACCGTTTACCGGGCGATGGACCTTGCCGGGGTAGACCGCGTGGGCGTGGCCGATACCGTGGGCGTGGCCGACCCGCTGCGGACGTACAACCTCATCCGCAGCCTGCGCGATAGCGTCTCGTGCGATATTGAGTTTCACGGCCATGACGATACGGGCTGCGCGGTGGCCAATGCGCTGTGTGCGCTGCAAGCGGGTGCCACTCACATTGACACTACCGTGCTTGGCATTGGTGAGCGCAACGGCATCACGCCGCTGGGCGCACTCATTGCCCGCCTGTACACGCTCGACCATGCGCTTGTGGGCCGCTACAATCTGGCTGCACTGGGTGACCTGGAGCAGCTTGTGGCGGGCAAGGTCGGGATTGAGGTGCCGTTTAACACCCCCGTGACTGGCTCCGCCGCGTTCCATCACAAGGCCGGGGTACATACCAAAGCGGTGCTGCAAAACCCCACCACCTACGAGGCTATTGACCCGGCAGACTTCGGCATGGAACGCACATTAGCCATCGCGCACCGTCTCGTCGGCTGGAACGCGGTGCGTGACCGTGCCGCGCACCTGGGCCTGGCCCTGGGTGATCCTGAACTTAAAGCCGCAACCGCCCAGGTTAAGGCGATGGCGGACGAGGGCCGCATCAGCATGGAAGACGTAGATGATATTCTTAATCAAGCGGTGGCCATTGCTGCCACCCTACAGCCAGGGAACTAGATGATGGGCGCAACCTTCTCGCAAAAGTTACTTGCCAAAAAAGCCGGGCTGGACAGCGTGAAGCCCGGCGACATCGTGGATGTGGAGCCAGATTTGGTGCTTAGCCATGACAATACCGCCGCCATTGCCCGCACGTTCCACGAACTGCCGCACGGGCGTATCAAATACCCGGAGCGTGTGGCCGTGTCGCTGGATCACAGTGCGCCCGCCCCCACGCCCAAGCACGCCCAACTGCACGATGCCATTCGCAAGTTCGTTGCCGAGCATAACATCCCGAACTTCTTTGAGGTGGGGCGCGGCATCTGCCATCAGGTGATTGGCGAGGAAGCCCTCGTCACACCGGGCAAGCTGATGGTCGGCGCAGACAGCCATAGCACGCACTACGGCTGGATGGGCGCGTTTAGCGCAGGCATTGGCCGCACGGAGGTCGCGGCGATTTGGGCGACGGGCCAGCTATGGCTGCGCGTGCCGCACACCTTGCGCCTGACGTTAACGGGCGCACTGCGGCGCGGCGTGATGAGCAAGGACTTCACACTCAACTTGATCGGGCAGCTTTCGTCAGAGGGTGCCATCTACATGACGGTGGAGTTCGACGGTGAGGGCATCGCTAACCTGAGCATCGACAGCCGCATGGCCATAACAAATATGATGGCCGAAATGGGTGCCAAAAACGCCTACATCGCGCCAGATGAGGTGACGTTCGCCTGGCTGGAAAAGCAGCTCCAGCGCGGCGGCAAATACACCGCCAGCGAAATCGCGGCCAAAATGGATGCCATGCGGGCAGAGGCCGTCTACCCGGATGCCGACGCCGCCTACGCCGCGCACCACACCATCGACCTGAGTGCGATTGAACCCGCTGTGGCCCGCCCCCATCATGTCGATAACGTCGTGCCGCTGTCGCAGGTGGCCGGGCAGCGCGTGGATGTGGGCTTCATCGGGACGTGTACCAATGGCCGCCTGGAAGACCTCGCCGCCGCTGCCGATGTCATCCGGGGGAAGCGGCTGAGCAAGCGCCTGATTATCGTGCCTGCGTCATCACAGGTGATGGAAGACGCCTCACGCAATGGCGTATTGGGCGATCTGCTGGCCGCCGGTGCCACCCTCGGCACGCCGGGGTGTGGCCCGTGTGTGGGCAATCATATGGGGGTGCTGGCCCCCGGTGAGGTGTGCATCAGCAGTGCTAACCGCAACTTCCAGGGGCGCATGGGCGAACGCGACGCCGAGATTTACCTGTCTAACCCGGCGGTGGTGGCAGCGAGTGCGCTCGTTGGTGAAATCGCCCATCCTGACGACATCAGCTAACGGAGGCCCCAATATGATAGAGAAACATCGTGTGTGGAAGTACGGCGATAACGTCAACACAGATGTGATTTACCCCGGCAAATACACCTACTCTGTGTTGAACCACGCTGAGATGGGCCAGTACGCCTTAGAAGACCTGGACCCAACGTTTGCAAGCAATGCCCAACCGGGGGATGTTATTGTGGCGGGGCGCAATTGGGGCAACGGCAGCAGCCGCGAACAGGCGGTGATTGCCCTGGTGGAACTGGGCATTCATGCTGTGGTGGCCAAGTCGTTTGCCCGCATTTACTTCCGCAATGCCATTAACCAGGGCTTGCTGGTGATTGAATGTCCCGACGCCGTCGATCACATTCAGCATGGCGACGAAATCAGCATTGATGTGGCGACAAGCACGCTTGCGTGTAGTGCCGGGACGTTCGGCTTCCCCCGCCTGCCAGAATCGGTGCAGCAGATTGTAGCCGCAGGGGGCTTGATCCCCTATTTAAAAAGTACCTATCAAAACTCATAAAAGCTGTGAACTAAAACCAGCGTTTTTTGTGAAGATCATGTAGTATTATTGTCAAGATACTGTACATAGCACATGATCTTCGGGAGAGATGATGGCCACAAGAACAATCACGCTGGTGCGGCACGGCAAACACGAACGCGGCGTAGACATCCCCAATGGTGGTGATCTGGTCAAAATCGGTAAGGAACAAGCGGCCTACACCGGGGGTGCCCTTGTCCGCCGGGGGGACGTTACCGCACTTTATGCCAGTACCATGCAGCGTGCCCTCAGCACCGCCCAAATTATCGCTACCTTTTTCCCCCGCCTGGACATTAACACCACTAATGCCCTACGCGAAGCTGTTTTTCACATTCCAGAGGGTTTGCAAAATCAAGATGCTTTTGAAACCATGCCCCCCGGCACGGTAGATGCCCATCGCGTGCGGATGGCCTACGCTTACAGCATGTTTGTGCGCCCGGCAGATGGCCCTTACGATGAGCATGATGTGCTGGTGTGTCATGGTAATGTGACTCGTTATTTTATGGTGCGGGCACTTGACCGGCCCGTTCACTGCTGGCAGGAATACCACATTCAAAACGGCAGCTTCACCCGCCTTCAGGTCGATGAATCCGGCAGCGTGCGCCTGTTGGACTACAGCGTTGTGTCCCATCTGCCACGCCGCCTGCGAACGTCTTAACGCTGTAAAAACGCCTGCCTGCAATGTCATCTGGCAAACCGGTTGATTTGCCGTCGTCTTTGGTGTGGCCCTGGGTTCTTCATCAACGGGGTGGGGGTATTTCGCAGCTTGCGCGGAATGGGTAGGTTGCCACACTCAGATGCTTCTGACCGGGCGGCTTTGTCGCCGTTGTAGGCAGGGTGGCTTTTGGGCGCTTCGGCCATGTCCACATCCTTACGGCTGCGAGGTTGTCACGAGTCCGTCAGTCCCGGTTTTCCATCAGGTGGGGAGGCAGGCTGCCCGGTTAGTTCCATCACCAGTGCTGCCAGGGTGATGGTTTTGCCGCGCCGCCAGATGGTCGTTGCGCGTTCGTCGTCCAGGTGCTTCTCCAGTTGGAACACAAGCAGTTCGGCAGCATCTATCGCACTGCTGCGGACGACCGGGTCGTGCAGCAGGTAGGCCAGCACCAACAGCGCTGTTTCAGGGTCGCCAAGCATCATTTTGGCACTGGCCAACCCCACCAATGACCGCCCCGCCAACGCGCTATCTACCAGCCGTGTGGCCACCCCAAGCGCCTGCTGAAAGGTTTGCTCAGCTTCGGGGTACAGTTCGGCTTCCAGCAGCAGGGTGCCAAGCTGGTTTGATGTTCGTACTAACCCATCTGCATGACCTAACGTGCGGTATGACGCAGCCGCCAGGGCCAGCAAACGGCGTGCTTCTTTGATGTTGCTCAGGTTCAGTTCTGCCACGCCCAGCTTTTCCATGGCCTGCGTCATTTTGAGTTTGTCTGCGCTGCGGCGGGCGGCACTGAGGTCATCGAGCAGGCGCTTGCGCTGCTGACGGTACGCCTGCTCTTCGATGGCGCTGCGCTGCTTGCGACGGACGTTCGTCAGGCCAGGGCTGCCCCACCCCTTGCCAAACTCACGCGCCAACCGCAGGCTTTCCTGATAGAGTTCCTGGGCGCGTGCCGGGTTGCCCAGTTCATATTCAATATCACCCAGGCGGCTAAGGGCCTGCATGGTGCCGTTGCTGTCCTCCAGGTCACGGTAGCGCCGCAGGCTGTCCTCAAAGTAGGCTTTGGCTTCCTCATAGCGTTCGGTGGCAATCGTCACCAACCCGATGTTAGACAGCGCCATCGCCACCGTCGCCTCATCGCCACCTTGCTTGCCGCGCTCCAGGTTTTCCCTGTATAGGGCCTCTGCCATGCTGTAGTTCCCCAGGCCCAGGTGTGCGGTTGCCAGGGTTTGGCAGTAGCGGGTTTCGCGTTTGCGGCGTGTATCTGCATTGGGGTCGTTTGCGGCAAGTTCCCGCGCCCGCCCGGTGTATTTTATTGCGTCTTTGTAGGCCCCACTGCGAACAGACAACTCGCCTGCGTGGGCCGAATAGATTTCTTCCTTGTCTGTATTGCCAGACATGGCCCAGTGATAGGCCGTGGCCAGCAGATGTTCCACCGAGTCTTGATAGAGCGATTCCAGCGCCTGGGCAATTTGCTGGTGCAGGGCCACCCGTGCCACCTCCGGGATGTGGTTTAACACCTCTTCACGCAGGCGGTCATGGGTGAAGCGCCACGTTTCGTCAGCCACATCAATGACCGCCGCTTCCGATACGACCAGCAGCCATTGGTCAATGTCTGCGTCTGGTGCCACACGCCTGAGCAGGTCAATATTCAGGTGGCGGCCATAGGCCGCAGCGGTGTAAAGCAGGTCACGGGCGTGCATGGGCACCTGGCTGATGCGCCGCCGGATGATTTGCTGGATGCCGCCAGCGAACACGCTTTCTGGCAGGGTCGCCAGCCCGATGCGATCCAGACCACCCGCCACCTCGGCCAGTGCCCGGACCACTTCGATGAGGAAGTAAACGTTGCCCTCGGTTTCCGTCTTGAGCAGGTCAAGCACGTTGGGCATTGTGCCCGGTTCGCCCAGCATGTCTTCACTCAGGCGGGCCAGGTCTTCTTCTGACAGGCGCTCTAACTTAATCGAATTAAGCTGCGACAGCCGCTCAGCCACCCTGGGTGCTTCGTCGTCACGGTAGCTGCCAATAACCAGTACACGGCGCTCAGCCAGGCGTTCGCTCAGTTTTTCCAGCAGCGACAGGCTCACCTCGCCGGCCCAGTGCAAATCTTCCAGGGTGATAAGCACTGGCTCTTCGATTTTATCCAGCGTTTCTAGCAGCAGTTTGAGCAGCCTGTCCTGTATGGTTCGGGCATAATCAATGGACGCATTCAACTGCTGGCCCGTCCCACCCGGCATGAGCGCGTCTAGCGTGGGGTGGTCTTCCGTCTTGAGCAGTTGCAACCACTGCAACACGGCCTGCCACACCTCATACACGCCGCCAGCCTCGCTAATGGCCTGCCCGCGCAGCACCAGCGCCCCGCGTACCATCGCCTGCGTGCGGATTTCGTCAATCAGGCGGGACTTGCCCACGCCGCTTTCGCCACCCACAAGCCACGCGCTGCCCTGCCCGTCTTTCGCTGCGTCCAGCGCGGTGAGCAACTGCTCCACCTCACTGGCACGCCCCACCAGCTTTGCCGATTGCAAGTAGCTTTCGCGGGTGGCTTCTGTTTCTATTGGCAGTTCCGCGCCCGACGCCCGGTTGAGGGCCACCATCGCATCGACCGCCTGCTGAAAGCGCTCGTTAGGGCTGCGCTGTAATAGCTGGTTGATGAAGTTCACCATCGGGAACTCAGCGTCGATTTGCGTCAGGTCAGGGTAGTCATTCCGCAACTGCCAGATGAGTCGGGCCACGTTTCCGGTGTTGTAAGGGTGGTGCCCGGCCATCAACTCGTAGGCGATGACCCCCAGCGCATACAGATCAGATGATTCCGTCGCTTCACCTTCTAACAGCAGTTCGGGGGCCATATAGGCCAGCGTGCCCGCAATACCCTGGCTGCTTTGGCTCGCTGTCGTCTGCTCCACGATAGACAGGCCGAAGTCCAGCACCTTCACATGATCGTTGACGACCAGTACATTCGCAGGTTTCAGGTCACGGTGAATCACGCGGCGGCGGTGCAGATAGGCCAACGCCTGCAACACCTGCATCAAATAACTGACCTGGATGTGTGTTGAGCGGCCCTGCCCGGCTTCGAGGATGGTTTGCGGCTGTAGCAGCAGGTCCATTGTGTAAAAAGGCTGGCCGTCTTCATCAAAGCCGTAGTCACGCACAGAGATGATGTTGGGGTGGCGCAGCCCGGCCAGCGTCTTGAATTCCTGGGCGATAATCATGCGGGCGTCGTAGTTGGCATTTTGCGCGGCCATCATGCTGTCTTCCCCTGGCCTAACGCGCTTCAACGCAACGTCTTCACCAAACAGCATATCGTGGGCGCGGTAAACCGTGCCCATGCCACCGCTGCCCACAGGTTCAAGTATCTGGTAGCGGTGCCTAATGATTTCAGGTGTGTCAACAGTCATGCCAGGTTTCCAGGTCAGCTTGCAAACGCCAAGCACACAACGCGATTATACGCATATTGGGCCATCTTGCTCAGATGCAGCCGAAGCCGAGGGCCGAACCGCCTACGATGGGGTTTCGCCGGTCAGTTGGACGATCTTATCCATGAGTTGGGGGAATTTGACCGGCTTGCTTTCGTATTCGTCGCAGCCCGCCGCCAAACACTTTTCCCGGTCGCCTGCAATCGCGTGGGCAGTGAGTGCAATAATCGGGATGGCTTTGGTGTTGTCGTCGCCCTTGAGAGTGCGTGTGGCCTGCCAGCCGTCCATGACAGGCAGGCTCATATCCATCAGGATTAAGTCCGGCTGTTCGGTGCGGGCCAGGTCTACCCCCTGTGCCCCGTCTACCGCCGCCAGGATGTCGTAGCCGCGCCGCCGCAGGCGACGGGCCAGCATGTCCATATTCATTTCGTTGTCTTCTACAATCAGGATTTTCGTCACGGGTCGCCCCTACGTCTTTGGTTAGTTGCCTGTATTTTGCCGTCGAATGTAGCCCGCTGCCAACCGCCGCACCTCCAGCAGCAGCGCATCGCGGTCATAGGCTCCCTTCTGCACAATCCGCTGTACCGACCCGTTCAACCGCTGCCGGTCTTCATCGGTGAGCTGCTTGGCTGTGACGACAATCACGGGCACGTTTGCAAACTGCTCCATCTTTCGCAGTTCTTCCATGAAGTCGAACCCATCCATTTCTGGCATCATCAAGTCCAGCAGTACCAGGGACGCGCCCTCACGCCGCATCACCTCCAACCCCTGTACGCCGTTTTCCGCCTCAAGCACAGTAATGCCTTCCTTTTGCAGCGTGCGCCGCATCAGGGAGCGGGTGTCTGCCAGGTCTTCTACCACCAGCACCCGTGTTTCTTCGGCGTCATTGGCCTGGTAAGCCAGCACCATTTTCAGTAGTTGGGAGCGGTTCACAGGTTTTTCCAGGTAGGCATCTGCGCCCAGGGCAAAGCCCATTGCTTTGTTGTCTGCCATAGAAATCATAATGATTGGGATGGTGGCTGTCTCTGGATTTTCGCGTAAGCGTTCCATCACCTGCCACCCGTCAATCCCCGGCATCAACACGTCCAGGGTAATCACATCTGGCTGGATTTCTGCCGCTATCGCCACACCATCTTCGCCCCGGTCTGCGGCGATGACCTTGAAGCCTGCGCCCGTCATGTGGCGGATGATGATCTCGCGGACCACCGGGTCATCGTCAATCACCAGCATCGTCCCCATTTCGCCATCTGCCGCCGCAAAGACGCCCGTCATGTCGCTTTCGCCTACATCAAACGGCATAAGCGGCATGGTTTGTAGCTGAACGTGCGCTGGAAGCATGGCCTTGAACATAGACCCTTCGCCTATCGCGCTGGTTACCGTCAGGTCGCCGCCCATCATGTCGCAAAAGTGATAGCAAATCGCAAGGCCCAGCCCGGTGCCGCCATAGCGCCGCGTGGTGGAAATATCTGCTTGCGAGAACTCATCGAACACGGTGGCTAACTGCTCTTGCGTCATGCCGATGCCCGTATCTGCCACCTCAAAGCTAACCCAGTCGGTGTCGTCGTGGGTTTCGCGGCGTACTCGCAGGGTGACGGTGCCGTTTTCGGTAAATTTGGCGGCGTTACTTAGCAAGTTAAACAGCACTTGCCGCAGTTTGGTCAGGTCTGCGTGGATGGTGCCCGCGTCTGGGGCAGTATCGACGTTGAAGGTGTTGTGGTTCTTTTCAACCAGTTGGCGCACGGTTGTTGAGACTGCGCTGACCATCTCATCAACCTCGAACGGCTCAATGTACAGTTCCATTTTGCCTGCTTCGATTTTGGACAGGTCGAGAATGTTGTTGATGAGGTCTAGCAAGTGTGTGCCTGCCGTGCGGATTTTGCCCAGGTCGGGGATGAAGTCGTCGTAGCCGAAGTCTTCGGCATCCTCTTGCAGCATCTCACTGTAGCCGATGATGGCATTCAGCGGGGTGCGGAGTTCGTGGCTCATGTTTGCCAGGAACGAACTCTTGGCCTTGTTGGCCCCTTCCGCTGCGATTTTTGCGTCTTCAAGTTCGGCCTGGGTGCGCCGCCGCTCCTCGATTTCCTGCTGGGCGGCGGCATAGAGGGTGGCGTTATCCAGCGCGATGGCCGTCAGCCCGGCGAAGCGCTCCAGCAAGATGCGTTCATCTTCGGTGAAGGCTGCGGCGGCATCACGGTGCGTAACGCCCAGCAGGCCAATCTGGTCGCTGCCTGCCCGCAGGGGCACGATAACAATGGCACCGATTTGCAGGCCATCGAAAAAGTTCGGGCGGGTTTCCCAGGTGTCACAGTGCGTAATCGCCAACGGCGCTGTGTTGTAAACCACCTGCATGTTGCCGCGCAGTGGCACCCGCTGGCCCACAACATCCACGAACAGCCCCACCCCAATCCGCAGGTCAAGCTGCTGCCCGGTCAAATCCTTCAGGAAGATGAACCCATCGTCTGTATTGAGCATCGCCGCCGCCCGTTTGATAATGCCTTCCAGCAGATAGTCACGCTCAAGACGGTTCATCAGGTCGAGCGCGGTGTCGTGCAGGCTAGAAAGGTAGGCGTTTTGGCGCTGAAGTTCTTCTTGATAGCGTTGGCGCTCGGTTATGTCGCGGATGGTGGCCGTGTAGAAGCCCCCGTCGGCGCTGTCGGCCTCGGCAATTGTGACTTCCATCGGGAAGGTAGACCCGTCTGAGCGGCGGCCTGTGACTTCCCGGTGTTCATCGGAGGCGGCCAGGGATTGCAGCGTGGTGCGGATGGCGTCAGGGGTTGGGGTGGCTACAGCCAACAGCACGCTCACGGGCTGGCCGTGCAACGCATCTGCCGGGTAGCCCAGAATTGTGCGGGCGGCGGCGTTAAGGCTGTCGATGCGAAGGTCATCCTTTGAAAAGGTCAGGATGCCGTCCATGGCTGTACGCACAATCGTATCGGTGCGGGCGAGGGCGCTTTGCAGCGCGGCCATCACCGTGTTGTAGCGGGCTGCAATCACCCCCACTTCAGTGAAGGGTTCGACGGGCACCCGCAGGCTCAAATCTCCACTGATAGACTGCGCTTCCATGACGTTCAACAGGTCTACCAGGTCGGTACTGGCCCCATGTTCAGAGATGTTCAAGCCAACGCGCTCGTCCTCTTCTGAAACGCGCAGCGGCGTTAGCGTATTGATAAAGCGCACGGCCAGGTACGTCACCCCGAACACCCACACCCCGCATACCCCCACGCCCAAAAGCTGTATACCGAACAGGCTCGCCCGGTTGAATGCCGCCAGCGCGTCCGGGTCGGTGTATATCAGGTTGGGCACACCAAACAGCGCGACGGCCAGCGTCCCCCAGATGCCCGCGCCCAGATGTACCGGAATCGCGCCCACAGCGTCGTCAATGCGGAGCCGCTTTAGCAGCAGCGTGACGGCAACCATAATTAGCCCGCCAACCGCACCGATGACCAGGGCAGCCCATGTATTCACCGCGAAGCAGCCCGCTGTAATGGCCACCAAACCCGCCAGCGTACCGTTCATTACATTGTCAATCATCGCCCGGCCATCCAGCACCCAGCCGAAGATGAGCGCTGCCACCAGCCCCGCCGACCCGGCAATCACAGTGTTCATGATGATGCGAACGACCGCCTGCACATCTGCATCGGTGGAGATTCCGAACTGGCTGCCGCCGTTAAAGCCAAACCAGCCAATCCACAGCAGCATCACACCCAGCACGGCAATCGTCAGGTTAGACCCCTGCACCGCACGCGGGTCGTCCCCGTCAAAGCGACCGCTGCGGGCACCCACCACCAGCAAAATTGCCAGGGAAGCCCACCCGCCGACGCTGTGGACGACGGTAGAACCGGCAAAGTCCACAAAGCCGCGTTCGTACAGCCAGCCTATCCCCGCCGGGAGGAAATCCCCCTGGATGCCGCCCCAGGCCCAGTGACCAAACACCGGGTATACTAGCCCGCTAATCAGCAGGGTGACGATGATGTAACTTTCAAAGCGCAGCCGCTCGGCAATCGCGCCAGATAAAATCGTGACAGCCGTGCCGCAGAACATCACCTGAAAGATGAGGAAGGTTAGCAGGCTGATGCCTTCATTGGTGGGTGTAAAGGCCGGGAAGAAGTTGGACGTGCCCAGCCAACCGCCCAACGATTGCCCGCCAAACATGAACGCATAACCAAACGCCCAGAAGATCAGCGTCGTCAGGGCGAAGTCGGTCACATTTTTCATTGCCACATTGATGTTGTTTTTACTGCGGGTGAGGCCCGTTTCCAGGCATAAGAACCCGGCCTGCATCAAAAACACCAGCACCGCGCTCACCAACAGCCATAAAATATCAATGGATTCCATCAGGGGTGCCCGTATCATTCGTTTTGTAATTTAACCTTTCATGATGGCATCATTTTATCACAACCTGACGAGACACAACTATCTTGGGGTGAGTAACGCCCGCATCTGATCAACCGCACGGTGAATGCCTTGCAGGGTTTCGGCATCTTCTACATGGTCATCCAGGGCATTTACCGCCACGCGCAGCGCGTTGATGGCATCGCGCAGCGACTCAACATCTGGCGCGGCAACACGCTCTTCGGCACGGCGTAAAGAGGCCGTTACCCGCGCTTTGAGCAGCACCGGGTTAAAAGGCTTAAACAGATAGTCGTCTGCGCCCAGTTCAATGCACTGCACCACGCTGTCCAGGTCATCCAATGCGGAAATCATAATTACGGGCAGGTGGCGCAGGGCGTCATCTGCCTTGACGATTTTTAGCACTTCATACCCACTCAGGTTGGGCATCATCACGTCCAGCAGCAGCAGGGCATAGCGGTCGGCTCGCAGCATATCCAGCGCGGTTTGCCCATCATTTGCTGTGGCGATGGAGAACCCCTGCCTTTGTAACCGCCGCCCGATCATGTCACGGTTCATTTCGTTGTCGTCTACCACCAGGATGGTGCGTTCGTCAGCCATGTTGCCCCTCATCAAGTTTCGATTGTGATTATCGACTATGGTTCTCAAACATACTCATCTGGTGCGGTTTTGCAAATATACACCGCAAAAGCAGATTGCCCTAAAGCGCTTGGCTTTTGCTTATCCCCTCGTCTATAATGGCCTTTAACATATTCTTCAACTATTAGCACACCTTTAACAATAAAGTCCAGGATATGAATATGCTTTTATTTCGTCCCCGTGTTGCACCCCGCGTGCCCGCCTGGTTTGGGATACCGCAATGAGCGACGGTGACATTATCCTCAACGTCAAGTCCATCAACAAATCTTTCCCCGGTGTTAAAGCGCTGGATGATGTGTCTTTCACGCTGCGGCGCGGTGAGGTTCATGGCCTGCTGGGGGAAAACGGCGCGGGTAAATCCACGTTGATGAAAATTCTTTCTGGCGCGTACCGCCCCAGCAGCGGCACTATCGTTTTTAACGGCCAGGAAATCGACATCAACAGCCCCATTCAGGCACAGCAGCTTGGCATTGTGACAATCTACCAGGAATTTACGCTCGTCCCCAGCCTGACGATTGCCGAAAACATCTTCATGGGTCGAGAGCCAGGCAGCGCCGGGTTCGTCAGTTGGCGGGTGCTGCGCCAGCGCACCTGTGACCTTATGGCGCGGCTCAACGTCCATTTAGACCCGATGAAGCGTGTTAGCAGTTTGAGTGTGGCCGAGCAGCAAATGGTGGAAATTGCCCGCGCCCTGTCGATGGAATCGCAGATTATCATCATGGACGAGCCGACCTCCGCGCTTAGCGAACAAGAAGTGCAGCAGCTACTTGCCATTGTGCGCGACCTGAAAGCACAGGGCATCAGCATTATTTTCACCACCCACCACTTAGAAGAAGCGCTGGAAGTGTGCGACCGCGTGACCGTGCTGCGCGATGGCCAACTCGTCAATACGACGGACATCAACGCCATCACGCTAGACGACATCATCCACATGATGGTGGGCCGCAGCGTTAGCGAGTTGTTTAGCCGTAATGTGGCCAAAGGTCACGGGGAAGTCGCGCTGAGTGTGAAAAATCTTAACCGCAAAGGTGACCCCCGCGACCTGACCGCGATCCAACTGCATGACATTAGTTTCGATGTGCGGCGCGGCGAGATTTTGGGCATTGCAGGGTTGGTGGGGGCGGGCCGCACAGAGTTGGCGCGGGCGATTTTCGGCGCAGACCCGTTCGACAGCGGCCAGATTGCGGTCAACGGCCAGCCGGTGACCATTCACTCACCACGAGAGGCCATCCGGCTGGGGTTGGGGCTGGTGCCAGAAGATCGCAAGCAGCAGGCGCTCTTTTTGGCGTTAGCCGTGCGGGAAAACCTGAGCATTACCGCGCTCAAAGATTACCTGTATCCCGGTGGGTTCGTACAAAAGCAGCAGGAACAACAACTGGTCGAACGCTACCGCCAGGCACTTGGCATCCGCATGAGCAGCCAGGAACAGCGGGTGAACAACCTGAGCGGTGGCAACCAGCAAAAGGTGGTTATTGCTCGCTGGTTAGCCATGCAGCCGCAGGTGCTCATTGTGGATGAGCCAACACGCGGCATTGATGTAGCGGCGAAGTCCGAGGTGCATCAACTGCTGGATGACCTGGCGGGTGAGGGCATTGCCATCATCATGATCTCATCGGAGATGTCTGAGGTGTTGAGCATGAGCGACCGCATCATCACCATTCGTGAAGGGCGCATCACGGGCGAATTCACCCGCGAAGACGCCACCGAAGAAAAACTCATGCAGCGCATGGCCCTCAAAGCCGAAGCTGCATCTTAAAGAGGCAAATTTAGTCAATTCAGGGAATTCATCATGGCAGAAGTAACCCGTAAGCCCACCGTTGGCGCAGCCCCACAGCAAAAGGTCGATTGGATCGACTTTGTCGCCCGGTTTGCGCCGCTCATCTTTTTGATCTTTCTTGTGGCGCTGTTTGGTCTTTTGCAGCCCCGCTTTTTGATGCCGCTCAACCTGTGGAACGTGATGCGGCAGGTGTCGATTATTGGCCTGCTGGCCATCGGCATGACGTTTGTGATCCTTACGGCAGGCATTGACCTGTCGGTGGGGTCGCTGTTGGCCTTTGCGGGGCTGGTTTGTGCAGACATCTACAAGGGCGGCGAGTTCTTTATGGCCCTCACCGGGATAAATGTGTCTTTCCTGGAAGGGTCTGTCATTGCTGCTGCGACCATCGCCGTTTCTATTGGTATCCTCGGCGGGCTGATACAGGGCACGGCCATCACTCGGTTAGGTGTGCCGCCGTTCGTGGTGACGTTGGGGGGCCTTTCCGCATGGCGCGGCGCGGCGTTGTACTTTTCCGGCGGTGGCCCCATCAGCGGTTTTGACCCCAGCTTCAACTTTTGGGGGCAGGGCAAGGTCTTCGAGGATGTGCCCGTGCCTGTGATTTTGTTTATCAGCTCTGCGCTGATTGCGTTTGTCATTCTGCGCTTTACCAAGTACGGGCGTCACGTCTATGCGGTTGGTGGTAACCCGGAAGCCGCCCGCCTTGCCGGGTTAAACGTGGGGCTGATTGTGCTGAGCGTGTATGTTGTCGTTGGCTTTTTCGCCGGGCTGGGTGGTTTTGTGCTGGCGGCCCGCTTGAACTCCGCTGAGGCCGTCGCTGGACTCACCTATGAGCTGACCGTGATTGCCGCCGTCGTCATCGGCGGGACGAGTTTGTTCGGCGGTGAGGGCGGTGTATTGGGTACGGTCATCGGCGCGGTGCTGGTGGGTGTGCTGCAAAATGGCCTCGTGTTGATGAACGTGTCGTCCTACATTCAGCAAATCATCATTGGCCTGATTATCGTGCTGGCCGTCGCGTTTGACCAGTTCATCAAGTCGCGGCGCAGCGTGTAGCGAAACTTGGCAGACGCCGCTCTGTTGAGCTATAGTCATGTGGCGGTGTAACCCCACATGGGCTACGCTGCTCGTTACCCAATACGATTTAACGAGATATACTTAATCTACTCAGGAGAAACTTTCGTGAAGAAGTTTTTGATTCTTACGCTTATGCTGCTGCTGGTTGTTGTGCCAGCTTCAGCCCAGGATGACGTGCTAATCCTCAGCTCCATGCCCGACCTTGCCTTCCCATTCTTCGTTCACATGCAAGACCAAATCCGCGATGAGGCTGAAGCCCTCGGCAGCATCGAATTGCTGGAATCCGACGGCCAGAGCAGCGTCCCCAAGCAAACTGCTGACGTGGAAGCGGCCATCGTGCAGGGCGCGGCAGGCATAGTTATCAGCCCGCTGGACGTGGCCGCGATGGCCCCGGCAGTGCAGCAGGCTGTTGATGCGGGCCTTGTCGTCGTCACGGTTGACCGCCGCGTTGAAGGCGTAGACGGCGTGCTGGCCCACGTTGGTGCCGATAACGTCATCGGTGGGCAGAAGCAGGCCGAGTGGGTTCTCGAAAATTACCCGGACGGTGCCCGCATCTTCTACCTGGAAGGTCAGCCCGGCTCTGGCCCGGCGATTGACCGCAAGGCGGGCGCATTTGAAGTCATCGAAGAAGCTGGTGACAGCTACGAAATCGTCTTTGAGCAGACGGCCAACTTCCGCCGTGATGAGGGCCTGAGCGTGACTGAAGCGGGCCTGGCTGGCCTGGAAACCCCACCCGATGTCATTATCGCGGCTAACGACGATATGGCCCTGGGTGCCCTGGAAGCTGTGTCTGCGCTCGGTCTGGCCGAGGACATTGACATTCTCGGCTTTGACGCGCTGCCAGAAGCGCTGGAAAGCGTGGCCAACGGCGGCTTGTCCGGCACGGTCGAGCAGTTCCCCGGTGAGCAGGGCCGCACGGCGCTAAACCTCGTGATTGACAACATCAACGACGGTGCCACACCCGAAAACGACAGCATTTTGCTGGAGCCGCAGGTTATCACGGCTGACAACCTCATGGAAGCTGAGCGCATCGGTGAGGTTGAAGGTATGGACGACATGCAGGCCACCGAAGACCCCATGATGGAAGACGACATGGGCGAAGCTGACGCAGGCGGCGCGATGTTCGCTGATGAAATTGCCGCGTGCGAATCTATGGATGACCTGACCGTCGCCAGCAGTATGCCCGACCTCGCCTTCCCGTTCTTCGTCCACATGCAGGCCGAAGCCCGTGACGAAGCCGAAGTGATCGGCGGCATCACCCTGCTGGAAAGCGATGGCCAGAGCAGCGTGCCCAAGCAGACGGCAGACGTGGAAGCCGCCATCGTGCAGGGCGCTCAGGTGATGGTCATTAGTCCGCTGGACGTGGCCGCGATGGCCCCGGCAGTGCAGCAGGCCGTTGATGCGGGCATGACGGTGGTCACGGTTGACCGCCGCGTTGATGGCGTTGACGGTGTGCTGGCTCACGTTGGTGCCGATAACGTTATCGGGGGTATGGCCCAGGCTGAGTGGGTCATCGAAAACTACCCAGACGGCGCAAGCATCTTCTACCTTGAGGGGCAGCCCGGCTCTGGCCCGGCGATTGACCGCAAGGCGGGCGCGTTTGAAGTCATCGAAGCTGCTGGCGACAGTTACGAAATCGTCTTCGAGCAGACGGCCAACTTCCGCCGTGACGAGGGCCTGAGCATGACCGAAGCGGGCCTGGCTGGCCTGGAAACCCCGCCCGATGTCATCATCGCTGCGAATGACGACATGGCCCTGGGTGCCCTGGAAGCTGTGGCCGCCCTCGGCCTGGCAGACGACATTGACATCCTCGGCTTTGACGCCCTGCCGGAAGCCCTGGGCAGCGTTCAGGACGGCGGCCTGACGGGGACGGTTGAGCAGTTCCCTGGTGGCCAGGTGCGGACGGCCCTGCGCCTGGGCGTGCTGACCGCTCGTGGCTGCGACGTGATGGCCGAAGACACCATCCTGCTGAACCCGGTGCTGCTGACCGCTGATAACGTGGACAGCGCCGAGCGCATCGGCGAAGTGGAATAAGCACAACACCGTGAGGCGGCATTTGCCTGCTGCCTCACCGATAACCACACCCGCGCCGCTGCTCAAGTGGCGGCGCACCCACCCCTGACCGACCCTCCAACGTGAATAGACCTATGGCCGCAAACTACAAATCCGAACTGGTTGTCGTGCTTGGGCAGCCCATTGCAGAAAACCCCACCATCGTCATGCAGGACGCTGCGTTCGAGGCGCTTGGCCTCAACTGGCGCTACCTCAACATCGAAGTTAGCCCGGAAGACCTCGCAGACGCCGTGCGCGGGGTGCGGGCGTTCAATATTGCCGGGTTTAACCTCACCATTCCGCACAAGGTGGCCGTGATGCAGTACCTTGATGAGATTGCCGAAGATGCACAGATCATCGGCGCAGTAAACACCGTCAAGCGTGACGGCGCTAAGCTGATTGGTGAGAATACCGACGGCAAAGGCTTTTTGTACGGCGTTCGCAATGACGCGGGCGTTGACCCAACCGGCAAGCGCGTGGTGATGTTGGGTGCAGGCGGCGCAGCCCGCGCTATCGGCACAGAACTCGCCTTTGCAGGCATCAGCGAGTTGACGGTTGTCAACCGCACCACACAGCGTGGCGAGGAAGTCGTCAACCGCCTGCGCGAGAAGACTGGCGTCAATGTGACGTTTGTGCCCTGGGATGGCACCTACACCGTCCCAGTTGATACCGACATACTGGTCAACGCCACCTCAATTGGCCTCTACCCGGATGTAGACGCTATGCCCGACGTAGACATTGCCAACGCGCCCGCATCCATGCTGGTGTGTGATGTTATCCCAAACCCGCCCAGTACCCCGTTGCTGCGGGCGGCAGAAGCACGCGCTATGCCCACCCTCGACGGCCTGTCTATGCTGGTGTACCAGGGCATGATCGGCTTTGAAATCTGGACGGGGCAAAAGCCACCCATTGATGTGATGAAACGCGCCCTACAAGAAGCCTTCGGCGTCGCTGAATAAGTCTCGCTATCCCGTTCGAGAAAAGGAAACCGCCTATGGCCATGCTGCCGTTTGCACTCCCACTGACCTACGATGACTTCACCAAATTTGAATTTGGGGGCGGGTCGCCGCGCCGCCTGAGCGATATGGCCGCCAGCTACGGCGATCAGGCCGCAGTCAAAGCGACACTTGCCACAGATGATCCGATTATCTACGATTTTTACGCCATCAAGGACTTGCCGGGGTTGCAGCAGTTGTGGTTCGGCCTGACTAAAATTGCGCCGGGGACGGTTGGCGACGAGTACTACATGACGAAAGGCCACTTCCATGCGCGGGAAGCCGACGGCGACGAGATTTACATCGTCATCAGTGGGCGCGGGCACCTTGTTTTGCAGTCGCGGGCAGGTGAAGCACAGGTCATTGAGATGACACCCGGCGGCCTGTACTACACCCCCGCGAGTTGGGCACATCGCACCGTCAACTCCGGTGCTGAAGAACTCGTTTTCCTCAGTGTGTGGACATCGCAGGTGGCCTACGACTACGAAACCATCACCCGCCAGAACGGCTTCCCCAGGCGCGTCGTCAATGCGGATGGCACGCCCGCCGTTATTGTCAACGCGCAGTTCCAGCCTGTGGGGTAGTTGGCGTTACTGTGCGGGTGAGTTTTTATCTGGCTCATCGGTAACGTCATCAGGTTCGGGGGCGTCTTCTGGTTCATCCGCCAGCCTATCGGTTGGGTTCGCATCATCTGTTGGGGTGACGCCTGCGCTGGGAGCATCTTCTTCTATATTAGTTACAGCAGCTACAGCAGCGGCGGAGTCGCCCTCGCCCATGATTTCGACTTCGGCGTCAATCACATTGTCGCCACCTTCAGCACTGTTGTCGTCAATGATCTCCGCTTCCATTGTATCGGTTGTGGCCGGTTGGGCCGTCGTTGAGGGTGGCGTGGCGTTTGTTGTGGGTTCATCAACTTCAACCGCTGGCAGCTTCGGCGTTTCTGGGACGATAAGCGCCAGTTGGGGCTGCACGGCTTCTGGTTGGGTGTCTTTTTCCTTTACAGCAGATGTGGACTCGGCGGCGGCTTTGGCGGCGCGTTCCTCTGCCCGTTGGCGCTGGCGTTCCTGACGGCGGCGCTCTTCGATGAGTTCCTTCATCGGGTCTTTGCGATAGGCCGAAATCAGAACCTTACGCATTTTGCCGCCCGGTTGCGGTGGGCCGATGGCCCCCAGTTCGTGCAGCAGGTCCATGATGCGTGAGGCACGCGGGAAGCCGACGTTGAGGTGCTTTTGCAGCATCGCCGTTGATGCCATCTGCGATTGGATGACGGCATTAAGCGCGTCTTCTAGCAGGTCGTCAGTTTCGGAAAGCAGTTCCAGCTTGGAAAGCGTCTTTTCCCAGGGGACGCGCCGGATGTCGTCCAGGCCCTCACCTTTGAGGCGCAGGTTGCGTGCCCAGTCCTTCCAGTAGTCTACAATGTGGCGCACCTCGTCATCGCTAACGAAGCAGCCCTGCAAACGCTTCGGCCCGGCGGCGTCATTTGATAGGAACAGCATGTCCCCTTTGCCCAGCAGGGCCTCCGCGCCGATGCTGTCCAGAATCACACGGCTGTCTACACCGCTGGCCACCGCAAAGGCAATGCGCCCAGGGAAGTTAGCCTTAATCAACCCTGTGAGTACGTCCACAGATGGGCGCTGTGTGGCGACAACCATGTGCATCCCTACCGCACGGGCCATCTGCGCCAGGCGGGTGAGGTTGTGTTCGGTTTCGTCAGGATTGCTCATCATCAGGTCGCCCACCTCGTCAATCATGATGACGATGTAGGGCAGCTTTTCGCCGTCTTTGCGTTTGGCCATCTTCTCATTGTAGATGGCAATATTGCGGGCGCTCTCTTTTTCTAGCAGTTGGTAGCGGTTGTCCATCTCGCGGGTACACCAGCGCAATACCCCCATGATGCGTTCCGCGTCTGTTTCGACTGGCCCCATCAGGTGTGGTAGGCCGTTGAAGCGCGTGAGTTCCACCATTTTCGGGTCTAGCATGACGAAGCGCAGGTCATCTGGCGTGTTGTTAAGCAGCAGCGCAATTGTGATGGCCGCCAGCGCCACTGACTTACCCGACCCCGTCGTCCCGGCAACCAGCGTGTGCGGCAGTGACGCCAAATCAACCGGGAAGGGGTCGCCAGCTACGTCACGACCCAGCGGCACCAGCAGCGGCGTCTTGGCTTTTTCCAGCTTCGCCTGGAAGACTTCGCTTTCGTACACTGACCGCAGCGATACGGTACTGGGGTCGTTATTGGGGACTTCGATGCCGACGAAGCTGGTTCCCGGCACAGGGGCTTCAATCCGCAGGCGCTTGGCAGACAGGGCCAGCGCGAGGTCGTTTTGATAACTTGCGATTTTGCTGATGCGGGTGCGCTTGGTGCGGTCGCTCTCGTCTTCGCGGAACGGCTTTACCAGGTATTGTGTCACTGTTGGGCCGACCTTCACATCTGTTACGTCGATGTCGATGTCGAATTCAAGCAGCGTGTTTTCGATTAGCACCACTTTGGTGTTGATCTCGACTTCTTCGGGCCGGTTCAGCGGAATGTCCAGCAGCAGGTCGAGGGTAGGCCAGGCTTTGTGACGCTTGCCCACCTTTTTCTTCTCGTCCATGTCGCCCAGCGCGAAGTAACGTTTTACACGGCCATCGGGGCGCTTGACCTTCTTTTCCGTTGGTTCGCCGTCCTTTTTAGTTTTCTTTGTGCTGGACGAAGTGCTTTTGCTCTTGGGTTTCTTCTCGTCTTCGCCCTCCACCACCTCACCGATAATGTCGTAAACTTCGTGGCGGGCCTCACCGGTGAACAGCGGATGTTCAACCAGTTCGTCCACTTCGGGTTCAACGGGGGCCACGTCTGCCCCCGGTCGCATGGACGGCGGGATGCGGTTCATATCTGGGCGAATGCGAAGGATGGGCGAGCGCAGCACAAGGTTGGGCGATTCCAGTTGCAGTGCCCGCAGGCGAGCGGCTTCGTCACGGCGCTGACGTTCTACGGCGCGGCGTTTACGGCGTGCTTTGGGGCTTTGCGCCAGCGCATCAGCGGCGTTTTCAAACGCATCCTGGATGAGCTGTACTGTTTGCTTAATCTGTTCGCGGCGGATGCCCAGCGTGACGCCAATACCCACAACCAACATAACGGTGTAAAACGCCACCGTCGAGGTGTAGCTAATTAACTGGGTGGGCGGGTAGCTAAGCGCCCATCCCACCAGGCCACCGCCACGCCCGGTGCGGGCAAGGGGCCGCATTTCGCCAACCAACCCCTGCGACTGTACCAGATGCAGCAGCGCTACCGATGCAATAAACACCGCTTCCAGGGCGATAATGCGCCGCGTGGGGAAGGTAATCCCCACGCCGATGTTCACCAGCACAATCACAATGCCCAGCAGCAAAATACCGCCGCTAACGATGAGGCTGCCGTGACCAAACAGCATGGTGAGGGTGGTGGCCCAGGCTGTGGGGATAGGCGATTCGCCAAAGACATTAAAAATGGATAGGAACGACAAAATCCCAAACAGAATCAGCAGCAGTGCAATGATCTCGTCGCCCCAAGACGGAAATAGGTCGAGGATGCTGTCCCAGAATTCCGGGTTGATGGGATAGTCT
>DAOTTY010000102.1:0-1612 GCA_034437575.1 Anaerolineae bacterium
ATTCGCACGCGGCAGGCGTACCTGCGGCTGCTCAATCTACGCCGTCTGAAGGCACGTCCGGATCGAACTTCCGCTGTGTGCCAGAAGGCAGGATCATTACAACGGGAGGGTGTCCATGAGTCACGCTGAGATCACCCTCACTCCACAGGACGCTTATGTGCTGGCACGCGCCATCGTCGGCTTACCCTATGATGGTGTGCCGCTCAGTCCGCTCACCGGGCTGCTGCTGGCGCACCTCGATCCGCAGATGCCCGATGACCTGCAAATTCTGCGCCGAGTGCTCGGCCAGCAGTTGATGCTCGAAGTGCTACGCGTCGATCCCGATGCCGCGCCGCCTGAAGCGCCCTTCCGCAATACCGACCTCAACATCGTGCCCGACTTGCCGGAAGACGCACGACTGACGGAGGCGCAGATCAAGGAAGCGACGAATGTCGGGATGTGGCTGGACGACTATGTGCGCTGGGCGGGAACTGCTGCGAATGAGACACCGCTCAACTTCCATATTGGTGCGGGGCTGTACCTGGCGGCTATTGCTGTCGGGCGCAGGCTCTACATCCAGACCCCCTGGCGGCAGCAGGTGTTCCCCAACCTCTACATCATGATCGTCGCCGTCTCGACCTACTACCGCAAATCGGCAGGGCTGAGTCTGGCAAATGAGGTAGCACGCCTGTCCATGCCGCACATGATCATGCCGCAGCCCGGATCACCGGAGAACTTCATGTCGATGCTCGGTGGCGTGCTGCCGCCCAACTTCTCCGACATTCCGGGGCAGGATCGTACCCGTCTGGAAAAAGGCAATCGCTATGCCGCTCAGCGCGGTCTGCTACGCGACGAGCTGTCTGGCTTATTCAAGTCAATGGGCAAGGACTACATGGCCGGGTTGAAGGAACTCATCATGACACTCTACGACTGTCCGGCCTATCTTGACAGCAACACCAACAACAAGGGGCTGGTTGTTATCCGCGATGCGGCCCTCTCCATTCTGGGGGCAGCGACTCCGGCGGAGCTGGGACACTCGCTCTCGGCAGCGGACTGGTACAACGGCAATCTCGCCCGTTTCAGCCTGCTCACGCCAGAGACCGATTACCGCGAGCGATCTGCGTCATCCGACAGCGAAGCGCCGACTGACCTGGCAGCCCGGCTCAAGCGGCTGCACGAGAAGCTGCCCGAACCCGCTCAATCCGATGCGCTTGGCGAGAAAAAACAGTCGGTGGCCTGGTCGCTGGCAGCAGACATCTGGCCGCACGTTCACGCCTATGAACAAGCCCTCCGGGCCATGACCGCACCCGACTCCAGCCTGGATGACCGTTTGCGTGCCATCTATGGGCGTATGCATGTGCAGGCGATCAAGGTCGCCATCCTGCTGGCGGCACTTGATTGGGCCGATACCGACGACGCGCCACCTCATCCGAAGGTTACCGCAGCGCACTGGTTCCGAGCGCAAACTATCACCGAGGAATGGCGGGCCTCTGCCCACCGCTTGCTGGCAGAACTGGGTGAGAACGAGGAAGTGCGGCTGGAGAACCGCATCCTGGGTCTGCTCAAGACCGCCGGAGGTAGTGCCACCGTGCGCGATCTCTACCGGGCACTTCGCTCCCCGCGCAAACCGGTC
>DAOTTY010000103.1:0-1544 GCA_034437575.1 Anaerolineae bacterium
CGGAATGTGTCAAGGCGATTGGACAACTCGTCACGAAAAATTACTGAGCAAAGTCAGTGCTTAACGGTGTCCCAGTGGGTGGATTAATCCACACCTCACGAGGCAAATCGGGAACGGTCGGCACACCGCGCACAAAGCGTTCAGGGTGAGCCGCATAGGCGGCTTGTAGCACCCGGTTGCGCTGGTCGCGGACGGTATCCGCCAGGCCGTAATGGACCATCGCCGGGGTCATGAGGTTCAAGCCGGTATGAAAGTGGTCATTGTTATACCACTGGAAAAACGGTTGGGCCCAGCCGCGAGCATCAATCACTGAGCCGAAACGTTCCGGGAAATCCGGACGATATTTGAGTGTCTTGAACTGGGCTTCGGAATAGGGATTGTCATTGGACGTATAGGGTCGCGTGTGGGTTTTGGTCACACCCAAATCCGACAGCAAAAGCGCCACCGGTTTGGAACGCATCGCGCTGCCCCGGTCGGCGTGCAACGTGAGTTGGTCACGGCGAATACGCTGCTTGGCATATGTTTCAGCGATCAGAGTTTCGGCCAACGAAGCGGTCTCCCGGTCGGCGATCATCCAACCGACCACATAGCGGCTGAACACATCCAGAATGACATACAAATAGAAGTAGGTCCATTTCGCCGGTCCCAGCAGCTTGGTGATGTCCCAACTCCACAGTTGGTTGGGGGCAGTCGCTAGCAGCTCAGGTTTGGTATAGGTCGGATGGCGCAACTGGTTACGCCGCTCGCGCACTTCCTGGTACTCGTCCAAAATGCGATACATCGTGCGCCATGAACACAGGTAAATCCCTTCATCCAACAACGCCGCATAGACCTGGCGCGGGGCACTATCCACAAAACGGTCGCTGTTCAGCCTGTCCCGCACGGCTTGGCGTTCCTCCGGTTTCAGGGAACGAGCCGGTTTGGTACGCGGGGCTGGTGGCTGAGCAGGCTGGCGCGCATGATATAGGCTACTGCGCGGCACGCCCAGTTCCTCGCAGGCACGCTTGACGCCCACATGCTGACCAAGCGCTTCCGCCAGTTGGATCATTCGTCCTCGCTCTGCCGGGCTTCGTTTTCGCCTATCAAACCCAGCACCTGGGCCAACTTTTTTTGGGCGTCTACAATCAACTGCGTCTTTTCCAACTCGCGTCGCAAGCGTTCATTTTCTCGCCGCAGTTGGGCATTCTCGGCAGCCAGCGGCGCTGCCGGACGCCCGCGTTGTTTCTCCTTCAACGTTCCAGTGGCCAGTTCTCGTCGCCAGTTCGATAAATGCGAACTGTACAATCCTTCGCGACGCAGCAAGGCCCCAATCGCTCCCCGCTCAGTACACGCATCCGCTTCGGCCACGATCCGGCGCTTGTAAGCGGCACTAAACCGGCGACGACGCGCTTGGGGCACCACTTCCGGCTCGGGCGTGGACGCTGGCGCTCTGCCATTCTGCTTGCTGCTGCTGGTTGACTTGGTCATGTTCCTTGCTCCTCTACTCCTGGTATTCTACATTCATTTTCTGAGTAGAGTTGTCCAACCCATCTTGGCACAGTGGG
>DAOTTY010000104.1:0-33403 GCA_034437575.1 Anaerolineae bacterium
CGCCCTGGTCGTGCGGCGTGAGGGGGACGCTGTGCGCCGCTACGTTCATCTGGGTACGGGCAACTACAATCCATCAACGGCCAAGCTGTACACAGATGTGGGCCTGTTCACATGCAATGAAGAAATCACCGATGATGCCAGCCGCCTGTTCAATCGCCTGACGGGCTATGCACCATCTACCAGCTACAATCGGCTTTTGGTCGCGCCAGAGTATTTGCAGCAGCGCTTGATAGAATTGCTGGACGGCGAGATTACTGCTGCGCGTGCTGGAAAAAAAGCCCGTGTGATCTTCAAGATGAACCAGCTTGAGGAAGATGGCATGATTGTAAAACTGTACGAAGCATCGCAGGCCGGGGTGCAAGTTGATTTGATCGTGCGGGGGTTGTGCTGCTTGCGCCCCGGTGTGCCAGGGTTGAGTGAAAACATTCGTGTAACGAGTATTATCGGGCGTTTTTTGGAACACAGTCGTGTATACTACTTCCATAACGCACCAGAAGACCAGCGCATTTACTGCGGCAGTGCAGACCTGATGCGCCGCAACCTGCTAAATCGCGTGGAGGTCGTCTATCCGGTGCTGAATCTGGAGATTCAGGCGAACCTGCTGCGGATGCTGCGTACCCAACTGATCGACAATGTCGGAGCGTGGGAAATGCTGCCGGATGCATCCTACCGTCGGGTGAAGCCCCGCGAGGGCGAGAAGCTGGTATCGTCTCAGCACGTCTTTATGGAAGACGGCTTCGGCCTGTCCGAGGACGACCTGCCCCCCCTGTAAGCAGCGGTCTTTCAGCCAACCGCCCCTGTCAAAACGCTTTGGCGGGGGCGGTATTTTTACGTTTTTCACATTTCTAACTATCCACATGAATTTTAGAAATTTTTCCGTGTTGCGGGCCGCATGTGCGTACAATAAAAAATGTTGGGTCTTAGGGAACAGATCATGACGGTTAAATTCGAGTGGTTAGACGACAAAAAGAGTATCTTGTGCTACTCATTCATAGGCCATTGGTCCTGGGAAGAAGCCTGGACAACGGTTTACGAAGCGCGTGAACAATACCGTCAGTTTGACCATACCGTTGACGTTATTGTGGACTTCTCTGAGAGTGGCATGATCCCTGGCGAGGCGCTTACACACTTGCGAAAGCTAGTGGGCACCCGCACCGCCAACCTGGGTATCGTCGTCATCGCGGGTGGTAATGTCATCGTGCGGACGATTATCAACATGGGCAAGCCGCTGCTGCCCGTTTTAATGGCCTTTGAAATCATGGACACCCGTGCAGAAGGTCTGGCGTATATCTACAAAATGCGCTCCACAGTATAGGCCACACTCGTCGTAACAGACGGCTTCGCTATAATACGCTTGCACTGTTCGCAAGCCAAAACTCATGCGCCAGCTATGTCTATCCTCACTGTCTCCAATTTGGGCAAGTCCTTCGGCCCAGATGAAATCTTTAGCGACATTACCGTTGAAATACCCAGGGGTGCGCGTATTGCTCTTGTTGGCCCCAATGGTGCCGGTAAAACCACATTCCTACACATCTTGATCGGGGAACAGTCCCCTACAGACGGCAGCATTAACACGATGAAAGACCTGCGCGTCGGCTTTTTGCCGCAACAACCCGAACTCCTGGGCAATCACAGCCTATGGGACGAAGCGCTAGGTGCGTTTGACGCGCTGCGCCAGCGTGAAGCCGACCTCAATACCCTGGAAACACGCATGGCCAGCGGTGACGAAGACGCGCTGAACGAATATGGCCCATTGCAAGAGCAGTTTGAGGCTGACGGTGGTTACACCTACCTGCAAACCACGCGCTCCGTCTTGGAAGGTTTAGGTTTTAGCGAAGCGCAGTTCGACCTGCCGCTTACCCGACTGAGCGGCGGCCAAAAAACCCGCGCTGTGCTGGCCCGCCTGCTGCTGGAAAATCCGCATTTGCTGGCGTTGGACGAGCCAACCAATCACCTGGATATTGACGCGATTGAGTGGTTGGAAGGCTATTTGAAGACGTTTGAGGGGGCTGTTCTGGCCATCAGCCATGACCGCTACTTTATTGATGCCTTCGCCAGTACGGTGTGGGAATTGGACTACGGTATGCTAGAAACCTACCGGGCCAATTACACGAGTTTCATCCAACAGCGCGAAGAACGACGCGAACGACTGCAAAAGGAATTTGAAGCACAGCGGGCCTTCATCGCCAAAGAAGAAGACTACATCCGGCGCAACATCGAAGGCCAGAACACCCGTCAGGCACAGGGGCGTCGCAAGCGCCTGGAGCGGCTCAAGCGTGACAGCCTCATCAAAGGGCCAGAGGCCGAACACGACGCGATGCGCGTCCAGATGCAAATCACCCATCGGGGTAATGAGTTTATGATAACCGCTGAGGGTTTGCAGGTGGGGTATCCTGGCGTGCCACTATTGGAGGTGCAAAACATATGCCTCGAACGCCAGGAAATTGCTGCGTTGATTGGCCCCAACGGCGTTGGCAAGTCTACGTTTATTAAAACCATTTTGGGGGAAGTGGCACCGCTTGAAGGCGAAGCCACCGTAGGCGATAAAGTCGAGATTGGCTACTTTGCCCAGGCCCATGAGCGCCTGAACCCCAACAACACTGTGATTGACGAGATTATTGCCACCCGTGAAATGACACCTGCTGAGGCACGGCACTACCTGGCGCGATACTTATTCCGAGGGGACGATGTGTTTCGCAAGATAGAGTCACTGAGTGGTGGAGAACGCGGACGGGTCGCGCTGGCTAAGCTGGCCCTGGGCACGGCGAACCTGCTGCTGCTGGACGAGCCGACCAACCACCTGGACATCCCCAGCCAGGAAGTGCTGGAAAACATGCTCAGTGACTATCCCGGCACCGTCTTGCTCATCAGCCATGACCGCTATCTGGTGGATGCGGTGGCAACACAGGTTTGGGCTGCCCGTCCACCAGAAAACGGCCATACGACTGGCACCGTTACAGCTTTTAAAGGCAGTTACACTGAGTACATTCAGGTGCGTGAGGCACAGCAGGTCACTGCTCAGGCAGCAGAGGCGAGGGCACGCCAGGAGGCGAAAGCCATCGCTGCGCAGCAAGCAAGTCAAAAGCAGTCCGGTCGCAAAAAGCACGGTTTGACCCCGTACCAACTTGAAAAGCGCCTCGCTGAGGTGGAAAGCCACATTCACGAACTGGAAGAAAAGCTCAAAGCTCTGACCACCTCGCTGGAGGTAGAGAGCGCTAGCGGCAATGCTGCAAAAGTTCAGGAACTGGGTGAAGCCTACAATCAAGCTGAGGCAGACCTGGAGGCCGCTATGAGTGAATGGGAACTGCTTGTGGAAGAGTAGGCGGCGTCGATCCGTTTGGCGTCACCTTTTCGGGCTTCGTCCAATAAGAATCGGCCCTAAACTGTTTTTATCCGTTGGCTAACGATCACAGGAGCTTCCCAGTTGCATGATTTACCCGAACAGCATGCAATGCCAAAAGGGTGTACGTATGACCTGTTGCATGACTACATACATCACTTTGTTTTCCACACGTCGAACCGTGACGCCGTAGACCAGTGCCTTCAGATATACCGGCGTATCGTTGAGCAGCACAACCCAGACGAAACGCTCTGCGTGCTCATTGATGTGCGTCCGGCTGGCGCACCCTTTTTGCCCGATGTGTTTCGCAGATTGCGGCAGCTTTACGCTGAATTGTATCTACCTACCATTCGCGTGGCCTACTTGTACAACGACGTGTTGGTACTTTCTATGACGCAGGGGTTTCTTAACCTGCTGCGCTTAAAAGCCCGCCGTCAGTATTTCTCTGGGGAAGGCAGCCATGAGCGTGCGCTAACGTGGCTCATGAATGAAGGCGATGCGCTTTAACAGGGCTAACTGCTAAGGTTAACATCTAACAGGTCGGGTTCGCTGACGGTGCTGCTGCAATTGGCGCAGTGCCACTGAGGAATCCCACCAGTAGTAAGCCCCAGCTTTTCGGCCACATTCACGGGAACAGACTGCACGCCACCGCGTGTGAATACACCGTGCTGCTGGCATGATGGGCAAATTGCAGTGATAGTTGTGGTGTTTTCCTGCATGATCTCCAAGTTAACTGGTACCAGGGGGACTGGCCTCCGATTGATGGCTGTAATAAGGTCACTGCGTCTTCCGTGATCTTGATCTACTTACACATTGTAGGCGATTTTGTAGCCACATGGGTCACTTGCAGACACAGTTTTCACAAAACTCACTTGATTGTAAGCAAAACCTTGACATCCTTACCGGGGGTGTGCGTGTTTAGCCAGTAGCACGACTGCGAATCCATAGCTGAAGTCAGTCAAGGGCGATGACAAACTTTTCCCACGAATTCGTTATCTCCAACGGGGACTGGCAAGCGGCAAGCACAGCCAAGTGTATGCTACACCGATACAGATGTTGTGGCGAACCACCACACTTGTGAAGCCCGCGTGGGTGCAAAAATCGCCCTGAAGTGAAATGCACCCAACCCGCGTAATAATCTCGCTCGCTGTGCGATGGTTGTGTTAGAATGCAAGCTCATGGTGCGACACAGGTCTTGAAAATTGCAGCAAAACATCACGCTTACAAGCCTGCCTTTTACGATGCTTCCGCAGTCTATAATGCGCCAGACAACGCTATTTCTACTCAGTCTGCTGCTATCAGGGTGCATGGCCAGCGACGATGGTGCTGCCGGTGGTCGCATTATCCTGTGGTATAACGACAACGCCGCCACCGCAGATGCCCTCACATCGCTCACGGAGCGATTCATGGAAATCAACCCGCACATCCGGGTAAGCCTGGTAGCCGTACCCGCCGATGAAATGCTTGATCGCTATGCCAGTGCCGCCGAACTATCATTAGGCCCCGACCTTTTTATTGGTGATAGCACATGGATTGCCGCCCTGGCCAGCGATAACCTGATCCAGCCCCTTGATGGCTATGACCCTATACTGGATATTTATCTGTCAACAGCAGTTGATAATGTCACCTATAACAACCGCATCTACGGCATCCCTTACGAACTGGCCCCAAACGCGCTCTACTACAACGCGGATATAGTCGAAGTGCTGCCTGCGACGTTAAACGAACTGCTAGAACAGGCGGTGGATGGCACGGGTACGGCGATGACGACCCGTTTTGACCGCGCTTTTTGGGGGGTGCAGGCATTTGGCGGGCAGCCTTTCGATAATGCTGAGGGCCGCGTCACGTTGGACCAGGGCGGCTTTGCCAGTTGGCTTACCTGGATGACGACGGCACAGAACACGTCGGGCATGTTCCTGAATAACGACCGCGCCACCTTGATTGATCTGTTTACCTCGGAGCGGGCTGCGTATTTCGTCGGCACGCCCGCCGATTTACCGGCCTTGCGCGGGGCAATGGGTGAAGACGCCAATATCCGGGTGGCTGTGCTGCCTGCCGGGCCGGGCGGGGCTGCCGGGCCGCTGCTGCACCTGGATGCGTTGATGTTCAACGCCGCCTCGGCAGAGCGTAACACCCGCGCAGCCCTGCAACTGGCCCGCTTTTTGACCAACGACGAAAACAGCCTGCGTCTGGCGCGTGAAATCGGCTATGTGCCAGCCAATGCCCGCGTTATCGGAATTGACGCGCAAACTTACCCCATCGTCAACGGCTTTATGACGCAGGCCCGCAGCGCACTGCCCCTGCCTAATACAGAGGCCATGTCTACGATTTTACAGGATGGTGAGCGGTTGTACCGGCAGGTGTTAGACGGTGTGGTTGACCCCACCCTCGCTGCTACCGAGTTTACTGAGGCGATTAACGCGGCGCTTGGGTTTGCTGCACCGACCCAGGTGACAGACCGCTGCACCGAAAGCGGTGAACTGCGCGTGTGGCATCCCTGGCGGGGTGATGACGCGGCAGCACTGGAACAGATTGTCACCGATTTTGAGGCATTTTGCCTGGGTACGACCGTCACACTGACCGACTTTAACAGCGAAGCGGAACTGATTGGCAGCTATCGCGCTTTGCATGATGCAGATGGCAAACCCGATGTCATTCTCGCGTCAGATAACCATGTGTACAGCATGGCCAACGATGCGTTGATTCAGCCGGTACAGGGGGAAGCGGTTCAGCAGTTTGTGCCGCAGGCGCTGAACGCCCTGACTTACCAGAACAGCATCTACGGCACGCCTGTTACACTGGAGCTAACGGTGCTGTTTTATAACCGTGATCTGGCTACCGACCTTCCCCGCACACTGGATGATCTTGTTTCGGATGCGGCGGCTGGGCGACGGGTTGGCCTCACGACGGACTTTGGGCGGGCTTACTGGGGGATTTCGGCCTATGGTGGCGGCCTGTTCGATGCGGATTTGAACCTGACTATCAATCAGGACGCCGCAATGGTGGCGTGGCTAACCTGGTTGCAGCAATCGTCTGCTCGTCCTGGTATCTTTCTGAATAACCCGGAGGCTGTGCGGGCGTTCGAGGCGGGTGAAGCCGCGTATTATATTGGCTCGTCAAAGCAACTGCCTGATTTCACGGACGAGTTGGGCCAGAACACAGTGGCGCTAGCGCCACTGCCCGCCGGGCCAGTGGGGGAAGCCTCTCCCCTATTGAATACAACAGCGTTTATGCTTAACGCAGCAATGGATGTAGACCAACTGCCGCTTGCCCAAGCATTTGTCAACTATGCGACCAACCCGGAAAATCAGGCCCTGCTGTTTGACGAAGCTCAGCTTATCCCGGCGAATATCAATTTTGAAGTGCCAGACGACTCGAAGCTAGTCGCCATTCGGGCGCAGGTAGCCCGCGTAACGGTGCTGCCGAACGCACCGCAGTCGGCCATGCTGCTGCAACTGGGCAATGATGCCTACCGCGCTGTGCTGCGCGAGGATGTCCCCCCGGAAGAAGCCGTCGCGGCGCTCGTGGCAGGCTTTAATGAACAAAATGCCACCCCCACGCCAGTCGGTACTGTCGAAGCCACCGCCGACGTTACAGACACGGCTCCATAGTAGGATGAGGATGTATGATCGAAGAAACTACGAACGGCATTAGTGCAGGGGATGCCCTTGCTGTTGTTGACAGGCAAATCAACATTCTATTGGCCTATTTAGAGCGCCCCGATGTGCTGCTGCAAGTGGCTGTCCTGCTGGCCATCGCTGCGTTATCGTATGTGCTGGCGCTGCTTTTCTTTAGGGTGCTAGTGCGGATAACGCGGCCCTATTTGCGTGGGCGTTCTGAAGAAACGCGGGACAGTGTGTTAAACCGCTGGCTGCCCGCTATTGACCAGCTTGACTTCCCACTGCTGGCGCTGTTGCTTATTTATGTGGCCGTTCCGTTGGTGCAGGCGCGGGGTGGGGCGGTGGGGCTGCTGTTTTCCTCGACGATATTCTTCTGGGTGGTGCTGGCCTATCAGGTGCTTTTGACGGTACTGTATGCGGTCTTCCGGCGGAAAAGCGTGCGCCGCTACCACTATGCGATTTTGAACCCGACCTTTATCGGCGTAACGTTGTGGGCGGTGCTGTCCTTTTTGAACATCAACGAGATATTCAGCATCCAGTTCGGCCAACTGTTTGACACACCCATCACCGTTGGCAGCCTGATTGGGGCGGCGCTGGTGTTGTATGGGTTTTTAGCGGCAAGCTGGGTAACACAAGATGTGCTGCGTGCGGCGTTGGGGCGTGTAGATAGCGACCCGGGTTTGGTTAACTCCATCCTGACGATCTCGCGCTATCTGGTGTTGATTTTTGGAGTTATTGTGACGCTAAACACACTGGGATTTAGCCCGGCGACGTTAGCGGCAGTTGCCGGTGGCCTGTCGCTGGGGGCGGGCCTGGGCTTGCAGCGCATTATCGGTAATTTCGTGAGTGGGATTGTGCTGCTGGTCGAACAGTCGGTGCGCCCTGGCGACGTGATTATCGTGGGGAATGACATGGGCGTCGTGCAAAAGATCACAGTCCGTTCAACCATTGTGAACCGCTTTGACAACGTTGATCTCGTCGTCCCCAACGAGAACCTGATGACATCCACTGTGACGACCTACAACACGGCCCTGGCCCGCAAGCGCGTGGAGGTGCGTGTGGGGGTGAGCTATGGTGCAGACCCCACAGAAGTGCGTAAGGTGCTGGAAGAAACCGCTGCCAAACACGGCCTCGTGCTGAAAGACCCCCCCCCGGCGGCGTACTTCCTGGATTTCGGAGATAGCAGCCTATCGTTTGTGCTGTGGGCCTGGGTAGACCATAATGATCACCGTTGGGGCACACAAAGCGACCTGCATTACATGGTCAACCACGCCTTTAGTGAACATGGTATCGAAATTCCCTTCCCGCAGCGCGATGTAAACCTGCGTATGCCAGGCCAGCAGGAAATCGCTACTGTGGACGCCTACGAACGCAGCCACCAACGCCAGCCCACCGAGCAGTTGCAGCCATCACAGCAGAGCATTACTGAGGAAAACTTCCCCTCAGACAGTGCTGATGGAGAGGTGTAGCGAATCGTGGCGTGCAGAATTTGCATCCGAAATGGATATGGGTGTGGCTACTTTGTATTTGAAAGTGGGAGTGAAAAGACAGCGGTACATCTGCCGGGTCTGACGACTGGCTCGGGTTGCGGTGCTTTTTTTGCGGTGGTCTCAACAGCCATGTTAAACTAAGCTAACTTTTATGTGGGATCAATTTGCGGTTCCACCAGTTACAAAGGGGATAACATCATGGGTTTGTTTAACATCATTGGTTGGATCATCATGGGCGCTATCGCTGGTTGGCTAGCGAGCATCGTGATGAAGACGAACCGCCAGCAGGGGCTGCTGCTGGACATCGTTGTAGGTATTGTGGGGGCCTTTGCTGGCGGGTTTGTGCTATCTCTCATTCCTGGCGTTCAGGCCCAGGCAACTGGCTTGAACTTCGGCAGCATCTTTGTTGCGTTCGTCGGTGCTGTGATTCTGCTGGCAATTTTGCGGGCTGTGCGCCGCTAGTCGTGACGGTCGGGCGGGAATGAGCCGGTAGGCTTAGCCCCGCCGATGTTCTTCAGGGTTATACTGAGACAACAGGTCTACAATTTCCTTGCCATAGAGCCGGATGCGCTGTGGCCCTAACCCCTTAATCTGCTCAAGTTCTGTGATGGATTGCGGGACGCGATAAGCAAGCTGCCACATAACAGCTTTTGTTAGAACCAGGTCCGAAGCCACGTCGCGCTCGTTCCCTTTGTGTTTGCGCCACTGCTGCAATTCCAGGTAACAATCTGCAATGTGGGTTGGCGGCGGCTTGGGCTGGGGGGGCGGCTCAGGGGGAGGGGCGGCCATGCCCGCGTCAATGGCTGCCAAAAAGCGCTGACCGTAGCGGCGAACTTGGGCCGCAGGCATACCTTTAATATCGCCAAGCTGACGCATGTTGGTCGGCGCGGCGCGGGCGATGTTAATAAGTACCTTGTTGGGCGCAATTTTAAACGCGGGAACATTCTCTGCCGCTGCAAGTTCCTCACGTAGTAGATAAACTTCGCGTAAGATGACCGTTTGGCGGTCTTGCAATCGATTGGCGAAGGCCAGCTTCCAATAGCCTTCAGGGTCGTAGGTATGGTCAGCCGCCGGGACGTTTTGCGCTTCTTCGAATAGCTCCCATGCTTCATCTACACGCCCCATTTTAATGATTTTGCGCTCCAGCATGTCACGTAGTTCTGGCAGGAAGTGTGTGTCCATCTGTGCATATTTCAGGCTATCTGGTGGCAACGGGCGAGCGCCCCAGTCGTCACGTTGGTGGTGCTTGTCCAGCTTGATGTCAAAGTATTCCTGCATCATAGAGGCCAATCCGTGATACTTGTGCCCAGCGAGGCGGGCAGCGACCATTGTGTCGAACAGGTTCACGATGCCGAAGCCGTAATCGCGTTTGAACAGCATCAGGTCGTATTCAGCAGCGTGCATGACCTTCTCGATTTTTGGGTCTTCCATGATGGCTTTAAGCGGCGAGAGGTCGGTAATTGCCAACGGGTCAACGATGTAATCAGCGTCGCGGGTGGAAATTTGTATCAGGCACAGGGTGCCCTCGTAGGCGTGCAAGCTGTTGGATTCGGTGTCGATAGCGACAAGCGGCTGTGATGACAGTTCCACAGCTAACCAGCGGAAGCGTTCCGTATCGTCAATGTAAGTAAATGCTGGCAGTAGAACGCTCATAGCCATCCCCGCCGCCGAAAGTAGAGCAGTAACGTAATAGTAATAAGCACCATGCCAAAAGAGATGAATATGAAAGATTGCGGATCGTTTTGCAGCGGTAGTTGAACGTTCATACCGTAGATACTGGAAATGAGCGTAAGCGGTAACATAATCACGGAAATCACCGTCAAAATTCGCATTACTTCGTTGATGCGGTGGTTAGCGAGCATATCGGCTGTTTCTGCCAGGTTGCCTACAATTTCAAAGTCTTCATCAACAAAGTCGCGGGCTTTGGTGATGTGATCCACGAGGTCACCAAAATACTCTTCAAAGTCCTCGTGAATAATCGGATGGTCAGTGTGTTCAAGCGCGTCTAGCACGGGCACCTGCTGCCGGATAATGCGGCGCAGTGCGATCACATCACGACGGGTGAGGGCAATTTCACGAATAACTTTTCGGGCATCCTGGGTGAAAATTGACTCTTCGATGTTGTGAATGTTTTTATCGACCTTGCGCAGCATCGGAAAGATATAATCGACCAACTGGTCGATGAGGGTATAAAAGGTGTGATTGGCACCGCGCCCAAGATAACGCTGCTGCGCTTCAGTGTCATTTTCACACTGCTGGAACATTCGTACAAGCGGTTTAAGTGTGCCATCATGAATGGTAACGACATAACCTCGCCCCAATACAATGTCAATTTCGCGTGCCCTGGAAAGCCGCTGGATGGGGTCCCACTGGGGGAAGTGCAGCACCACGAACAGGTAATCGTCGTCCTGGTCGAGCTTGGGGCGCTCCATCGGGCTGAGCATGTCTTCTAGCGTTAGGGGATGCAGGTAGGGGAACTCGTCCCGCAGCGCGTTGATGTCGTCTGGGGTGGGATGAATGATGTTGATCCACCGGGCGCGGTTGTACTGGAGCTGGTAAGTCGTCATGCAGGCTATTATTGTGCTTGGTGGGGTATGCCGCAACGGTCAGTCGGAAGGCAACCAAAGAGAACCCATGTGTTTGGGGCGCACTTCAACGTGTTGGCAAATGGTTCATAATCGTGGGCGGACATACGACCGTTCCGGTCCAGTGCTGCCCCTACGTGTGTATTTTGTAGGGGAGCACTAGGCGAAGCCGTATGTACTCCCGCCCATGCCAATAATCTGAAATGCACCCATTTGTTTGGGGCCACTTGACAGCGGTTACGGGCACTGATATATTCATTGTGTTACTGCGGGTGTAGCTCAGTGGTAGAGCACTTGCTTCCCAAGCAAGGTGTCACGGGTTCGAGTCCCGTTACCCGCTCACCAACATCCATTCACCGATATGAATGGGTGTTTTTTTTGCTAAGCCACGAAGAAACACGATAAAACGCGGGCGCGATATTCCGCCCCACCAGTCAGGAGTATCCCAATTATGGTTGATTTCAATCTCGGTGTGCAAAAGCGCACTGCCATCGGTAAAAAGAATCGTCGCCTGCGCCGTGAAGGGTTGGTGCCGATCATCGTTTACGGTTCCAAGAAGGAGCCGGTGAACCTACAGGCCAAGTACCGCGAGTTGGAACTCACGCTGCGCGATGCTGGCGGTACCAATCTGATTAACTTGAACCTGGATGGTGGAGAAACGTTCCAGGTATTGGCTCGTGACGTGCAGCGGGACGTGGTCAAGCGCACGATTTTGCATGTGGACTTCTTCCGTGTAGATTCCGACGCCCGCATCACGGTTGAGGTACCGATTGTTCTGATTAACGAAAGCCCTGCCGTTGTATCTCGACAGGGTTTGCTACTGACCGGGCCGAACACGCTTACAGTCGAAATGACAGCTGATAACATGATTGACCAGGTAGTAGTTGATCTGGCGGATGTGCCTAGAGTGGGCGACTCCATCTATGCTAAAGACTTGAAGTTGCAGGCGGGGGCACGAATTGTCAACGAACCTGAAGAAATGATCGTGCGTATTGCTCAAACCTCAGCGGCCCGCCGTGAGGAAGCACTCGCCGCCCTGGACCGTGCTGGAGACACCCCTGAAGAGGGTGAACAGCCTGGCCTGGTGGGTGAGGACGAGGAAGACTAGGCGTTACACTGCTGTGAGGGCAGGCCGCACTGCGCCCGCCCTCACAAACCTAACTGTTACTCGGTATCCTTGATGTCTGGTTCGGTGCCGTTGTGGCTGCCGTTTAACGCTGCCGCCTCGTTTGCATCGGCTTCTGCCTCAATTTCTTCTTGCGTTTCCTCACGAATGATAGCTACGCCAACAATTGCATCCCCGTCAGATACATTCATGATAGTAACCCCCTGCGCGTTGCGCCCCGTCTCGCGGATTTGTTCCAGGCTGCTACGAATGACAGAACCATTTGCAGAAATTAGCATAATGTCATCCTCCCTACCAATGCTTCGCATGGCAACAACCGGCCCTGTCTTTTCATTTTGTGCCAATGTGCGAACGCCACCACCATAACGCCGCTGCACCGGATATTCCTCAACAGCCGTGCGCTTGCCGAAGCCCTTCCGTGTGACGACGAGGATGTGCGTGTGCTCTTCTTCGATGACATCCATGCTGACAACATAGTCTTCATTCGGGAGTTTGATGGCGTTCACCCCGCCTGCTAATCGGCCCATCTGACGGACATCACTTTCGTGGAAGCGTATGGCCTGCCCGCTGGCGCTGGCCAGCATAATGTGTTGGTTGCCATTGGTGTATTTGACCCAGCCCAGGGTGTCATCTTCATCCAGGTTAATGGCGATCAATCCACTGGGACGAACGGCTGCGAAATCGGCCAGGGCAACCCGTTTGATGCGCCCGCGATGTGTGGCCATGACGAAGAAGCCTTCACGGTCGAAGGTATCGACGGGCAGCACGGCGGTTATGCGCTCGTCCATGTCCATCGCCAACACAGACTGAATTAGCGTACCTTTTGCAGCCCGTCCGCTTTCAGGGATGCTGTAGGCGTATTCACTGTAGACTTTGCCCTTACTGCTGAAAAATAGTAGTTTGTCGTGGGTGCTGCAATGGAAGATGGTATATAGCGCATCCTCGTCACGGGTGGTCATGCCGATGACGCCTTTGCCGCCGCGCCGCTGAGAACGGTACTCACGGGCAGGCACGCGCTTGATGTACCCCTGTTCGGTAAGCGTAATGATGACGCCTTCCTCTTCGATGAGGTCGGCTTCGTTAAAGTCTGCACTCAGGCCATATTCGATTTTAGTTCGGCGCTCGTCGCCGTAGTCTTCCGCAATTTCAGTGATGTCATCACGAATAAGGTCTAGAATTTGCTTGGGGGAACTGAGCAGGTCTTCCAGGTACTGGATGCGGGCTTGCACCTCTTCAAATTCCTCGCGCAGCTTTTGCTGTTCGAGCGCGGCCAACCGCCGTAACTGCATGTCCAGGATAGCATTGGCCTGCACTTCGGTCAGGTCGAAGCGATTCATAAGTTGGAGGCGGGCTGTCTCTGTTTCAGAGGCATTGCGAATGGTGCGAATCACCGCGTCAACGTTATCGAGCGCCTTAATAAGCCCCTGAAGAATATGCGCTCGGCGTCGCAGCTTATCCAGTTCAAACTCTGAGCGGCGAACAATCACCTCGTAGCGATGGTCAATGTAGATTTGCAGCGAGCGCTTCAGGCCGAGCGTGCGCGGTTCCCCGTTAACGAGGGCCAGCATTTGGATACCGAAGGTGCTTTGAAGCTGCGTGTACTTGAACAACTGGTTAAGCACTTTGCGAGGTTGGGCACCACGCTTGAGTTCGACCACAAGCCGCATTCCGTTGCGGTCGCTCTCGTCGCGCAGGTCTCGGATGCCGTCAAGGCGGCCTTCACGGGCAATCGTCGCAATGCGCTCGATAATGGTGGACTTGCCGACCTGATAGGGAATTTCTGTGAAGACGAGTTGTGTTGCGCTATCTGTTTCCTCAAGTTCGTAGCGTGCCCGCACCGTCACACGGCCCCGGCCCGTTGCATAGGCTTCCTTCATCTCGTCGCCTGCGATAACAACGGCCCCGGTAGGAAAGTCTGGCCCGGTGACGAACTGCATCAGGTCATCCACTGTGACATCATCTATGGTGTCGTAGTGGTCGATCAGGTATTGAATGGCGGCAGTCAGTTCACGGAGGTTGTGGGGCGGAATGTTGGTCGCCATGCCAACGGCGATACCGCTGGCTCCGTTGAGCAGCATGTTGGGCAGCCGCGCTGGTAAAACAACCGGTTCTTTTTGCTGGCCATCGTAGTTGTCTACGAAATCGACCGTGTCCATGTTGATGTCGGCCAATAGTTCGGTGGTGATGCGGCCCAGGCGGGCCTCGGTGTAGCGCATGGCTGCGGGGCGGTCGCCGTCAACACTGCCGAAGTTGCCCTGGCCGTCCACTAGCATGTACCGCAGGGAAAAGCTCTGTGCCATGCGAGCCATCGCGTCGTATACGGCACTATCGCCGTGGGGGTGGTACTTACCAAGCACTTCACCTACGATACGGGCACTCTTTTTGTAGGAGGTGTTGGGTTGCAGGCCCATGTCGTGCATTGCAAACAGGATGCGTCTGTGTACCGGTTTGAGGCCGTCGCGGGCGTCCGGCAGGGCGCGGGCCACGATGACGCTCATGGCATAATCGAGGTAGCTGCCGCGCATCTCCTCATTAATGTTGATGGTACGAATGTTTCCTATTGCCATAGCCACTGTGCGTGCAGCGTCACGCGCTGCACACCACTCCTTTCAGTTCGACAGTTCGCCAGCAGATAACCAATGTGAGTATATTGGGGTGTTTTGTCATTCATTTGTGTGACGCGCATAATGAGGCTTATTCACAAATGTAGTCGATGATTGTTGTATTTTAACCAGTGCTTTGTGGTGTGCGTCAACAGGTGTTACGTTAGTGGTCTATCATTTGCATCACCCTTATATGATACCATGCAAGCCCATGTTAAGCGAGTGTGGTCGTTTATCCCAAGCGTTGTGGATAAACTTGGGATAATTTGGGATAAAATAGGCTGTCTTCGCCAAGTTTGGGGAAAAGCAAGCAATGAAAAGATGCTGTGGAGTTTTGGTTACAGTTATATGGCTAACGACAACAAGTCTTGCAAATGCTGGTGATGTCCCTTTGTTGGAGCTGTATGTTGGAGTATCAGAAGATGTGGGCGGTTGGCAACAAAAAACCATTGATGATACTGTGTTGATGTTAAGCCGTGTTGGTGTTCAGCTAGATAACCAGATGGCAGACAACTATACCCGCACAGGCAGCACACCGAAATTGTTTGCCGTATTTGAGACGACAGACTCAATCAGTTTACTGACCCTGGACATATACAATCCACATCTGATGCCATCCAATGTGTTGTATGAACAGGTTGACCAACCGCTGTCCCTAAACATACCGCCTGGCAATCAAAATGATTGGGAACAGCTATTGCCTGGACTGGGATTCTATGCGGTTAATCGCTGCTCAGATGCGCTTGCGGCTTGGAGTGATGTTGAGTGGGTGTGGTTGAACTTCTATCGAGGCAACTGCGCGTTGTTGGCCGAAGACTATGAGACGGCAGCCAATACATATATTAGCTTGCTAGATAGCGCTGAAGATGAGCGACTGTTGCTGTCAAACGTGCGGGTTAATCTGGCTTGGACGTATTTGCGCCAGGGTGAAACGGAACGCGCTTTTGAAACGGTCCATAACGCGATAACGATTGCAGCGGATGCGTGTTGCTCGTCCACAGATTTGCAGCTAGCGGCAGACTATGCGCGTTTGATTGCAGATCGGGGGCAATTGCACGCGCTCAACTTCGACTTTGACGTGGCAATTGCTGATGCGACACAGGCCATTGAACTTGCAAGCGAATACGAACTGCCCGATGCGCTTAACGCGCAGTTTTACAAAGAGCGTGGGGATCACATTTTCTTGATTTATGAGTGGGATCGGGTGTTGGCCGATTATGACCGGGCCATTGAACTCAAGCCGGACTATGCAGATGCCTATTATGCGCGTGGCGTGTTGTACTATACGCAGGGGCCGCGTGCTGCTGCCCTGGCCGACTTTGAGCGTTTTGTTGAATTGGCCCCTAATGACCCGCGTGTTGCCGAGGCGCAAACCTACATCAACAGCATCGCCGTCGAACTTGAAGCGCTCGACGGTGATGATACTGGCCCGTTTGATCCAGCAACAGACTGACGAGGTCGCTCAGATCGCAAATACACCCGTGATGATTAGCAGGATGACACCTAAAGCCGCCGCGTTAAGGACGACAAACACGGCGACAATCAGCAACTCTACCGAGGACATGCCCAGTGGCCCACCCGCACGGGCGGCTTCTTCTTCTATGCCGAAGTCATCCGCAAACGCGGAGTTGTCAAAATCATCATCATCATCACCTCTTAAGTCTTCAAATTCAGTCATCGCCTAGCCCTTTCCGCAAATAAAGATGCAAACCAGCATACCGAAGCTGTAACGGACTTGTCAATTTATCCGCTTCCACTCACCGTTCACGAGTCGATAAATCGCGCTCTCCTCGCGGGTCTGGTCACCGTTGATGTAACGTACCATTGCTTGCAAGATCGGAGCGCCGTTGGCATCTATGTTGGCCTGTACGCCCATTACGATGCGTTGGTCATCGGTGGGTGGCGTAGCAAAACGCTGCCCGGCCAGGCCAACAATGGCCGGGTCGTTTGTGTCGTACTGATTTGTGAAGCCTACCTGATCCCCCTCGATTTGCAAGCGCCGCTCCAGGTTTAGCCGCCAGGTCAAATAATCACGCCAATCGACCTCCAGTTGGCTGAGGTTCGCCACACCCACTGGCCCTAACATCATGCTCAGGGTTGCCCCTGGAGACAGACCAACGATCATCTGACGCATCGCATCGTTGCCATAGCGGGCTGCGTAGGTACTCATCAGGTAGCTTTGCGTATCCACTTGCACAAACTGCCCCACGAACCAGTCGTTAACGGCGTTTTTCAGGTATTCGGCTTCTGACGCTGGGCGCGGCTGCACATTTCCCATGACCTGTGTTGTGAGGCGTTGGGCGATGGCACTTGCAACGGCGGAGCGCAATGCATTCTCAAACGGGTCGTCCATGCGTGCCCGCCCCACATAAGGTGATGGGATTCGCAGCAAATTGTTGTTCTCTGGTGCCCAAGAAGTGGTTAGCCCGGTTTGCGGCACAATCTCAATACGGATAGGTGGCAAGGCTGAGCAGTCCATCAGGCCACAGGCGGTATCCAACCATGCAGTCAGGCTCGTGGAGGTGCTGCCTGCCACAGTTTCATCGACAGTGCTGTAAACAATGGTAAATCGTTCCGTTTCGATGGTGCTGTTGCTTCCCCAAAAGGTGTAATCCGGTGGCACATGCCGCCAGCCTTCGTCTGCAAAGCGCCAGTAAAACCACGTTTGCACGTAGGGCACACCATCAATGATTTCCTCCACTTGAACGCGCCCGCGTGGGCCATCGACTTCAATGTTAACAACCCGACCGGTCAGTTGCAGGTTGTAATTGGATTTGAGGCGCTGATAGTCTGCAAATGTGGATGCTTGTGTGGTCACCCAGGTATCACTCGCGCTGCGTTGGACAGCGAGATAGGCATTGCGGTCAGCGACACGCAGGGTTGCCACCTCAGCATTCACAGTATCGACCAGGGCACGTTCTAATTCATTACCGACGATTTCCAGCCTTACCCATAAAAAGACCAACAGGCCGCCAAAAATCCCCAGTACACCCAGCACACCGAGAAATAACCTCAACGCGGCCATGCGGCGCTTGCGTGCTGCGGCACGGTCTTCGCGGGCACCTTGAGCAAATGGCGTCTCGTTTTCAACTTCCCAGTCGAGTTTGATCCCCATTGATTAGGCTCCCTGGCTTAGCACTGTGGCATCGCTTGCAAAAACATGAACGGCTTCGCCCGCTGCTGATGTGACAACGAGCGCCCCCTGGTCGTCAATGTCGGTAGCTGTGCCGTGCATCGGCTTGCCATCCACCAACACACTCACAGGCTGGCCGAGCATGGTCAGCCGCGCTTTGTAATCTTCACGGAGCGCTGGCGTGCCCAGGCGCTCAACTTGTAGGTCGAGGTGAAACAGTAATACAGCTAGCAGAGCGGTGCGATCTTGTTCAACACCGATTTCGGCTTCGATGGACGTAGCGTGCTGTGCGAGTTCCTCTGTGAAGGGGGTTCGCACATTGACGCCTATACCGAGAATGACACCTTGAAGCGCGTTTCCTTCCCAGATGACTTCGGGGAGGCTGCCGCTGATCTTTTTGTCGTTGACGAGGACATCGTTGGGCCACTTGGCCGTTACACCCAAGACCTTAGCAATATCAAGCATCTGGCACACGGCCAGCGTCCCGGCCATGTTGACCTGCGTGATGTGAGCGGGGTCAACCTTGAGGATCACAGACACAGCCAGGGCAACCCCCGGTGGGGTATGCCATGTGCGTTTCATGCGGCCACGCCCGGCGGTTTGCTCATCAGCGACGACAACAGAGCCATGAGCGGCCCCGTCTTGCAGCCAGTTGGCTGCTTCATCGTTGGTGCTGCCCACCTGTGGGAAGAAGCGTACCGGGCGCGGCATGAGTGCCACTTGCAAGCGTTCGTCAGTCAGGGTCATTCAGTACAGGTTCCCAAATTGCATACCGAACAAATGCTACCACAACCGCCGACGCTGCCAAGCCGCGTCATTGGTCAACATCCCGGCTTGTGGGCGGATTTTAGCGTCCATATAATGCGCCTCGTTCGGCTGATAATGATAGCGACATCACTGTGACTGACAGAGAACAGACAGTACTACGCCGCGATTGGGGCTGGCTGATTGCCGTTGCATTGCCCTTGATGGGCGTCTTACCCGCACTTACTGATGGCATTATGGCTGCTGCGGACGCGCCGCTGCACACACACCGCATCTACGCGATGGGCACACTGCTGGCCAATGGGGAGTTGTACCCGCGCTGGGTGCCCTGGTTCCATCTGGGGTACGGCTATCCAATCTTCAATTTTTACCCGCCGGGGGTGTTTTACGCTGGTGGCTTACTCATGCAGTTGGGCATAAGCGCGGTGATGGCGTTTCACGTTATAGCAGCCTTCGCCTGGATGTTTGGGTCACTCGGTATGTATCGGCTGGCGCGGCTGATCCTGCCTGGGTATGCGGCGGTCCTGGCAGCAGCACTGTGGGCCTATGCCCCATCGCGGTTGTTTGAGGTATGGACGCAGGGCAGCCTGCCACAGATGGCTGCGGCAGCGCTGGTGCCCTGGGTGTTCTGGGCGGTGACGCAGGGGGCGGTGGCTCCATCACGGCGGCGGGCGGTGTGGATTGGGCTGTCGGTCGCGGGGCTGGTGTTCACCCACCAGCCGATCACGTTTATCACAGCGCTGTTTGTTGCGCCGTTTACAGTGATGATGGTGATATGGGCTTCTCGCACGGATTGGCGGTCGCTGTGGGGGCGGGCAGCGTGTGTATATGGTGGGGTGCTGCTGGCCGCCGGGTTAAGCATGATCTTTTTGCTGCCCCTGGTGCTGGAACTGCAATACGTCGAGGCAGTGAACGGGCGCGATGATGTGGTGCGCTATCTGGTGAGCAATTTTTTGCTGCCGGGTGAGGTGTTTGCGTACCCTATGCCCAACGACCTGACCGACATCCGCGTGGAATACCCGATGACGTTGGGGCTGCTGGGAACCGTATTGTTTGGGGTGGGCATCGCCGCGCTGGTGCGCGCTCGCCGATATGCGCTGGCGCTGCTGTTAGTGGCCGCGTTTGGTTTTGCAGTGTTTATGATGCTGCGGCCATCCCTGCCCGTGTGGTTGGCCCTGCCCTTCTTCAGGCAGTTGCGCTTTCCTGCACGGGTGCTGCGGATTGCAGCCGTGATTTTAGCAACCGGGGGGGCTGCCAGTGTGCTGCTGCTGCCGGAGCGCTGGCGGCGCGGCGCGGTTGGCGTGCTGGTGGGTGTGGTGATTATCACATCGCTGCCATTTGTGTATCCCAGCCAGCCCATACTCGACTACAGCAACCAGTCTGCAACGACAGAAATCCAGTTTGAACTGGACACATATACCTGGGGCACCACCAGCTACAACGAGTTCAACCCACGTTGGGGTAACCGCCCACCCTATGACCCGCCGCCGGAGTTGGACGAATACGCCACAGACCCCATCCAACTGTACCCGCAAGATCGCGTGGACGGCTTTGAACTGCTAACGACGAATGCGTTCACGGTCACCACGCCGGAAGCCCGCCCCATCCGCCTTCGGCAGTTTTACTATCCGGGTTGGCATGTCACGCTCAACGGTGAGGCGGTTGAAACCTACCCCGGCGAGGATGTGGGCTTGATGACTGTTGATGTGCCTGCGGGCACGCATCGCATTGAGGCGCACTACACCGGGACGCTGGCGCAGCGCATCGGGACGGCGATTACACTGGCGAGTGCGGTGATTGCACTGGGCCTGTTCCAGACGGGGCGTGCGGTACGGGCTGGCCCGCAGGGTGATGTTGTAAACGCGAGCAGCGCCTTTGTTGTATCCGCTGCGATTGCGGGCCTGGCGCTTGTAAATTGGCTCTATATCACCCCAAACACGGACTGGTTCCGCCTGCGCTCAGCGCCAGATGCCCCCCCCTATATGCAAACTGAGCAGGTTGCCGAGTTCGGCGGTGACATGGCGCTGATGGGCTACACGCTCAACGACACGACAATTTCTGAGGGTGAGGTGCTGCCTATCACCCTTTACTGGCGTCCGCTGCGTGACCTGAGCGATACGCACTATCGCCCGGTGGTGCAAATCGTCAACATGACTGTGACGGAGCAGTGGGCAGTGAGCCAGCCGTTCTTTCCGGGTGGCGGGTTCACCAGCACCTATACCGCTGACCGCTACACGTCTGACCCGCATGACCTGACGCTTTTTGACTACGCACAGCCCTATTCGGCGCGGATTTTGGTGCAAATGTTTGACGCCGACACAGGCGAACCGCTCACGCTGCCGGACGGTAGCGACCGCGTGCTGCTGGATGATGTAATTTATGTTGACGTGCCTGGAATCGAAGCGGCACAGGTGTTAAACGCTGCTTTCGGGGCGTCGTTCGCGTTGTGGTGCAGTACGGCGGAGCAAAGCGGAGATCAAATTGACATCACGCTGTACTGGTATGTCACACAATCACCCGATGCCGATTACACAACATTTGTTCATGGCCTGAATGCTAATGGTGAAATCGTGCAGCAAGCAGACGCACCGCCGATTCTGGAATACCCCACATCGTACTGGCGTGCGGGGCAGGCGTTGGCAGCAAATCACACGCTGCCCGCTGACGATGCTATCACACAGATCGCTGTCGGGCTGTACAGCGATGCGGGTCGCCTGACCGCATTCGAGGGTGATAACCCACTGCCGGATAACCGGGTGCTGCTGCCGCTAGAACGTACAGCGTGCGTCACGGCACCGTGATCTGCGTGAGTGGGTAGGCGTTATCAGGATGATCGCGCAGGTCAAGGCGGGTGAAGTCGGTGGGGTGATACCAACCGACGATAACCGTATATTCACCTGCCGGAACGGGTTCCGGGTAGGTGATGGTGTGGGCTGTCTGAACGACATCGCCGCGCTGCCAGTATTGAGTTGACAGGGCGGGCGGCGCATCTCCCTGACCGACGACACTCCCGTTGCCATCAAGCACTTGCACAAAGACCGTGTAGCTATCGTCAAGGGGGCTGCGTGCCTGCCAGTTGATTTGAAGTTGGTTGCCGTTGAGGTCGTAGCTTGTCAACTGGATTTGCCCACCGAACGTCACGCGCTGCGCTAGTGTTGATGTGAGTGATTTTGGCCTGCTGCCACTAAAACCGCCTACGCTAAGCATGATGCTTTCCAGTGGGGTGCCGTCTCCGCTTTGCGCTTCAATCCGCGTTTCCGTTGGATAGTGCCACCAGCCCACCTGCAACCGCAAGTCGAACTGGCCCTGTGCATCGTCACGCAGGGGAACAGCGTAGGTATCCGCGTAGACAGCGCCAGGTTCCCATGTCGATGTGCGGAGCGTGCCGCCACCGGGGTAGGTGTCCACCGTGCCAATGGCCTCGCCTGCCGGATCAACTGCCGTCAGGAATGCAGATAGATTGCGCTCTGTCGGCTCAATCACGCGCCAGTAAACTGTAATGGGCACGTCGTCGCCGGGTTGGTAGCGTTGGTCGGGCGTCTGGTAGCCGATGAGTTCCACGTCGCCATAGCGTGCATAAACTTCATTCACGTCGGCGGGAATCCCGGTTAGGGGTGGGGGTGGGGTGTACGCCGGACGAATCGACACGAACGGCACCACCAGCGCGAACACACCATAAATCACCAGGGCTGCGGTTGTAAGTTCCCACTTGGGGCGGGGCCACAGCGCCAGCATACCACTCGCCAGCAGCGGACTAATCGCCGCTACATACGGGAACAGCAGCCGCCCCTGTGAGGCATACGTTTGGGCGGTCCAGGCAATCAGGCTGACGGACGCTGTAACAAAGATGGCTACAAACACGATGGTTGTAAACACCCAGTACAGATTGAGCGCGTCCATGATGCCAGGCGGACGACGGTAGCGGCTGAGGGTGCGCCACAGGTGGGGTACGACTTGCCATGCGGCATACCCTAACCCAATCACGGCCAGCAGGGTCACCACATCCATAATCTGATAGTAGGCGTCAAACGTTAGCACATTGACGCCGCCAAACAGCCCCCAGTACGCCACCCGGAAGCCCTCAAACTCGCTGAACAATGTGCCCACCGTGAACGGTTCCAGGCGTGGCCCGGCGACCTGTACCATCATGTGTGTGCCAAACAACTCGCCGTAAAGCTGGATGTTCCGCACGTACCACCAGCCGGAAAACACAGCCCACACGCCCACCATTATCACACCGAGCGTGATGAAGCCGCGCCAGTTTTTGTCCCGCCATGCGATGTAAGCCGCTGCCAGCGCAATTACCGGAACCAGCACATTGCCGCTCAGTTTGCTTAAAGAAGCCAGCGCGACCACAACGGCAATAAAAGCACTCCGACGCCAGTTAAAGCCGCGCCACGCCATCACAATAAGCTGCCAGATCGCCAGGCTGTTGAGCATTGTCACGAGGTTGTCGTTGTTCACGGACGCAGTAATGAACACAAACATCGGGTTAAAGGCTGTGATGCCAGCGGTGAGGGCAGCGTAGCTGTTGCTGCCAAGCTGACGCGCCGTCTGATAAACCGCCACAATTGTGATCGTTCCCAAAACGATGCTGAATCCGCGCAGCAGGTAAACGGCCAGCGGCGTGCCGCGCAGCGGTGGTGTCAGGTCGTTGTGCAAGATCATGTTTTTGTTGCCAACTGCCCCCGGAATGCCGACCCGTGCGTGTGGGTTCGGCTGGCTTACGTCGGGGAAATCGCTGCGGTCAATGCCGCGAACGATCAACGCAGACAGGATGTAGTACAGCGGTGGCTGGCTGCCTTCCTGTTCATAGGCCGTTTCGACATCGGGGTTTTGCACGGGCAGCGCGTTGTTGTTGGCGATGTAATCTACCATGCCGACGTGCCAGCGCTCATCACTGGCCTCAAGGATTGGCGTGGCCCAGGTGTAAACGCCGCACAGAACGACAAATGCCCCTGCAATCAACAGCAGGGGCACCCAGGGGTTACGGGTTATAGTCAGGATTGAGTGGGTCATGGGGCGTATTGTAGCGACGCACGACCCACTCGCAAGCTGGATTTAGTCGCCCGCCTCCGGCTTCATGACGGGTTCAGCGCCTTCTGTTACGTCGTGGCCGTTGCTAAAGTACGCCTGCGCGTTTTCGATGTAGCTGAGCGACTGGTGGCGAAAGTATGTGTTGTATAACTCTGCGTAGTGCCCGTTCTGTGCCATCAGGTCATCATGATGACCTGACTCAATGATGCTGCCGTGATCCAGCACAATAATGCGGTCAGCACTGCGGACGGTACTCAAGCGGTGGGCAATCAGAATGGACGTGGACTGCGCCAGAATCAGATCGAGTGCTTCCTGAATTTGCGTTTCGGTGAATGGGTCAATGCTGGCGGTGGCTTCGTCCAGGATGAAGATAGATGGCTTTTGCAGCAGCACGCGCATCAGGCTGACGAGCTGGCGCTGCCCCATGCTCAGGCGGGCACCGCGTTCACCCACGTCGCTGTCTAATCCATTCGGGAGTGTGTCAAGCCAGTCACCGTCACCGATGCTGTGGGCAATCTCGTTGATCTCATCATCGGTGGCGTCCGGTTTACCATAACGGATGTTGTCACGGACGGTGCCGCTGAACAAAAACGGCGACTGCGCCACAATCCCTAGCTGTTGGCGGTAGGACTGCAAATCGAATGAGCGGATGTCCTGGCCGTCGATAAACAGTTGACCATCCTGGAACTCGTAAAAGCGGCTGATGAGCTTGGCGGCGGTGCTCTTCCCCGCACCTGTATGGCCAACGAAAGCCACGTCTTCGCCGGGGGCGATCTTCAGGCTGAAGCCGTTGAATACGGGTTCACCTGGTTTGTAGCCAAACATCACATCTTTGAACTCAATTTCGCCGCGCAGCGAGTCGTTGAGGGTAATTTCGCCGGTCTGGTTCAAGTTGTTTTCCGCATCAATCAGGGCAAAAACGCGCTCGGAAGAACTCAAACCCTGCTGGAACTGGCTGATAAACGCAGACAGCGTCATGAACGGGAACCAGAAGCGATCAACTGACTGAATGAACAGGTACCATGTATCGGCTGTGACGGTCTGTGCCAGGACAGCGCGTGCGCCAAAGAAAATGATGACGGCAAAGGCGATGCCCGCCAGCGCATTCAATATCGGGAAGATAGATGACAGCACAAGCCCACGTACCATGTTCACATCATACGATGTGGTGTTGACCTCGTTGAATCTGTCATAGATAGCGGCTTCCTGGCGGAAGTTTTTGGCGATGGCAATACCAGACACACTCTCCTGGATATTGTCGTTGACGAGGCCAAGCGCACGGGCACCGTTGCGCGTGGTGATGCGGGCATAGTGGCGGAAGAGCATAGAGCCGCCAATAATAAACGGGGACAGCGCCAGCACGATCCAGGTGAGTTGTACGCTGCGGCTGAACAGAATGGCCACCAGCACAAACACGGACACAAGCTGGCTGATAATGTCGCTGCTGAGCAGGACAATTGTGCCGAACTCCTGGGTGTCACTGGTGATGCGGCTCACAACCTTGCCCGATTTGTTTTTGTCGTAGAAGGCCAGGTCACGGTTGATGGCAGACTCGAAAGCCTCTTTACGCATATGGGCGACGACGCCACCAATGGCACGGGCTGCGATGCGGCGGCGAATCCAATTGCCGAGGTATTCGACAAGTACGGTCACAAGCAGGGCACCAACCAGCAGGGCAAAGGTGCTGACCTGGGTACGCCGCTCAAGAGCGCCCACACCCGCTGCGATAATCACCGGGCGGACGGACAACGAAACAGAGGCGGCCAGGGCCATCCCAAAGACAGCGACCAACTGGCCCCGGTATTTGCCGAAGAACTGACCAATGCGTTTATAAAGTTGCCAGTCAGAATACTGGCGGTCGTAGCTGTCGGCATCCAGGCCGCGAAACATAACTGCCATAATGTATATCTCCTAGTGGGTCATTTGGCATAAGCGCCGCCATTTGTTGAAGCGTTCGACGGGACGTAGTGTGATAGCGCCCGATTTCGTCAGGGGCTAAAGATGACCCTATCTTACGTGTATTGTTGATGAACGCACAGGCCCCGGCTATTTATTGGCAGGGGCCTGTGCTTGTGAGTGGTATTCCCTATGCGTCACTTAAAGCTACTGTGATCTGTTCCGCAACGTCTGCCGGTACCCACGCTGACCACGTATCCGGGTTGGCTTGCAGCCATTGGCGGGCGGCTTCATCTGGGGTGAGCGATTCGTCCTCAATGCGTACCAGCACCCCACTGACTTCGCTGATGTCCATCGAGAACGCGCCCAAAAACTCAGCTACCTCCGGTGCCCGCTCAGGCAGATCGCCGTGAACCAGCACTTTAACATCACCCGTTGGATAGGCGCAGTCGTGGGTGGTGGCCCAGCACTCATCGGAATAGACCGGCTCTTCTAGCTGCACCAGGTCGTAACGGCCAATCGCAGACGTAGGTGCCCATAAGTACGTCAGGATGGGCGCTTCGGCTTCATAGGCGGTTGCCAGCGCCCCGAATAGATCGCCAGTCGATTCGCTGGTGACCTGCGCGTAGTTGTCATCTAGTTGGTAAGACTTGAGCTTGATGCAGTTGATCTTGTGCGCCGTCCAGCCGGGAACGCCGCCGTAGAACGCGCCGATGCTCGTCTGCTGATCGAGGCTGAACACGTTGGCATAGCGCTCAAGCTGCTCAACAGACTGCAAGTCGGGTGTGAGAGCGTTGTCGCCTTCCACCATGTAGCGCGGCACAAACCAGCCCTGCACCGCATCTGTGAACAGTACGCCCAGGTCGGCAATTTGCCCGGTGCCGATGGCTTCTGCAACGGTATTATCGAAGTTGTAGCGCTCAATGACGATGTCTACCTCGCCCCGCGTTAGCCGTTGGAAGGACGGCACAGTTGACCCCGGCACGGCTTCGGTGGGGTAGCCGTAACCCGCTTCGATGATGGTGCGGGCAATCGCGTTGTGGAACAGCGCACTGTTCCAGTTGAGGTCTGCGAAGATGATGGGGGCGCGGCTTGCCTCAAACGTCAGGTTGAGGTAAGTGGCCTGGGTGGTGGTTTCGCCTTGTTCTAACTGCGGGGGCAGGCCCACCTGCCGGGCAAATTCATCTGCGAAAATGCGGCCCTGCACCTGCTGGAAATGCATGGTTGCCCCAGCCAGATTGGTACCGCCGCTGAAATCTATAGTGCCAAGCAGCGTTTCAACCGTGTTGGCGCGGGCATAGGCTGCTGCTGCGCTTGCGTCCGGGGTGTCGGCCCCGGTATAGGCTGCCGTGATGAACTCCACTGCCGCATACCCCGCGACTGAGAAGGGTTCTGGCACGCGGCCTTCCTGGTTGGCGTAGCGCTGGCGCTGATCTGCGGTCATGGCAGTGCGGGGTGTGGGCACCAGTGATGTCCGGAACAACCCCTCTGCCTGACAGCCCAACTCATCAACAACGGCGTAGGGCAGCGCCTGATCTACCGCGAAGATGCTGCCCTGGTAGTCAATGGCGTACAGTTCAGACAGAATGCGCCCGGATTCAAACGGGTTGGTGGCCAGGAACAGCCCCGCCGGGTTCTGTTCAAAGATGTCTACGGCCAACTCGGTGAAGTCGGTTTCGTCCGGGTTGACCTCGTAACTGTTTAGTACATCAATGCCATGTGTGGTGGCTGCTGCGGTGAACTGCTCCCCCAACAGGGCAGATGCACCCGGCGGGCTAGACAATGCCACTACGTTGGCGATGTTCTGTTCACGCATGGCGGCAGCGACTTCTGTAGCCTGCATCGCATTAGGGGCTGACAGCCGGAAGAAACGGGGTGCGTTAACATCAGCGGCCAGCGGGCTTGTGGATGCCGGGACGACCACAAGCGGATTGGGCGTGGTTGTATCGTCCAGGTAGACAGCCTGCACAGCCTGTAACGCGGGGTCGCTGCTCTCAGAAACAACCACCCCCACAACATTATCACTGGCAGCCTCAGCCGCGATAGCATTCGCAGCGGCGCGAGCGCCCGCTGGCGTTCCCCGGTCGTTCACGGTACGGATAACAATCTGCTGCCCTGCCAACCCGCCTTGCTCGTTGAGGATAGACGCGGCCAGGCGTGCCCCGGCGGCCTGGGCCTGCCCCTGTTCGGCTTGCGGGCCGGAAAGCGGCACCACCACATAGATGACAGCTTCGCCTTCCAGGGCGACGGCAGTAGGGGTGGATTGCGGCGGCTCGTCTGCTGTGGGGGCGGGGCCGCAAGCGGCAACCAGCGCAGCGACAGCCACCAACAGCACGGTCAGCCGGGCAAATGTCACGTTTATTGGTACTGGAAACATCCAATCGCCTTCCTGATTACCTACACAACCACGCTGTATGACCGGCACTAGAAGTACTCCGACAGCAGTTCATACAATTGGCTGATGGTTTCCGGGTCGGACGGGTAAACCTGACCCTCACCCAACTGCGCGATGCGCTGGAGCACTTCCAGGTCGGCGTCAGTACCGTAGCCCACCGTGTAAACGATAACTGACGATTCCATGCCGTCAATCTTCTGCTCCACGACGTTGATGCTGCCCTCACTCTGGCCGTCAGTCATCGCAACGATGACCTGTGCCCGGTCGCCCGTGTTTTCAGCTTCCAGGTGATCCAGGGCAAAGGCGATGGCATCGTATAGCTGGGTGCCACCCCCGGCCTGCAACTGCCGCACACTGTCACTCATAGCCCCGCCGTCTAGCGGGGCCAACGGCTGCACCAGTTGCGAGCGATCTGAGAAAGTCACCAGTGCAACCCGGTCACGGTCGCCTTCAATCTGGTCAATGAACGAGAAGAGTGCCCCCTTCACACCAGAGAGCTTATCCCCTTCCATGCTGCCGCTCACGTCGATCACCAGCACAATGTCTGCCGGGCGCTTTGTGACCAGCCACGCCTCACGGATAGCGCCCAGGGTTGCTGGTGAAGGCACTTGCAGCAGTGCTGTTGGCTCTTCCGGGTCTACGTTAAACTCTGGCCGGACGAGTGAGTTGGGGTCGTCCAGCGCGATAGACACATCCGCCGGGCGATAGCCGAGTTCCAGCACGGTTTGCTGTTGAGCCGGTTCCGCCACAAAACGGGCAAACTCGCGGAACACGCGGGCCTGCTCATCACTGACCCAATCGCCATCTAGCAGCACCAGCGGGTGATCCATAAAGAACGTGCCCTCTTCTGGATAGACGGCCACAAGCTGCGTGGAGGGGCTGTTCTGGTTGAAGAAGATAACCTTCTGTTCCTGCGTCACGAATGCATCCAGTTGACGCCCGCCCGCCGCCAGATTACGGACGATCACCCGGTCTTCAGATTCGCCGCCGTAGCGATCTACCGTCGCCTCAATGTCTGTCACGTATTGGAGGGCGGCTTCGTTTTGGATGTCGGCCACCTGCAAGGTTTCCAGCTTATCGTTTGCCGCGTAGAACTCCGCCGTGACGGACAGCAGGCCCGTTGCCGTACTCACCGACGGGTGGCTCCAGCGGAAGCTGGGGTCTTCCTGGGCGATGGTCATCAGGCGACGCCAACCGACAGATTCATCAGGATAGCCGACGGCCTCTGCGCGGTCTTCCAGCATAGCAATCACAACGGGCGTCAGCGCATAGCGTTCAATGCTGCTTACCAGCGGCGAGGCATCCGGGTTTGCAGCCTGCCAGTCGCGGTCAACCTGGCTCACCCACAACGACGAATCGGGGGACATGGCGGCGAAATCGCCCTCAATGGCACCGTCAATCATGTCGTCCATGTCCACGCGCATCGGATGTATGGGCGGTGTGCCGGGTTCACGGCTGAGGTTATATGCCGTTGCCAATTGCAGGAACAACCGCTCTTTATCGGGTGAGTAAGCAACGACAAGTGCCTCTGAAGGTAGGCTGGGCGGCCATGTGGTTTCGACTTCAGGTGTGTACTCCGGCGGCAGCCAGCTATCAACCAGAGCGCGGTTTTGCTCAACCCACTCGCTGGCGATGGTTTCAAGCTGGGCGGGTGAGCGGCCTTCCTGTAGAACGCGCTGCATCGCACGGCCTACGTCAGACCCTGGAATCACAACGTTGCTCATCAGGTGAACCACATCGGGGTGTGAGGCGATGAACTGGCTGCGCGTTACACCCCGATTAAACGCCAGCGGCAGGTACGGCTCTGTGCCCTCAATCCAGGTGGCCCTGTCATCCAGTGACCCTTCCGCTGGATAGGCAACGGGCTGGTACATATAAAACACGGCAGGTTGATTGTTGGTTGTGGCCGTATCGACCTGTGCCAGCATGGATGCCTCGTCGCTGATGGCTTCCATGTCGTAAGATGCATCCAGGCCATAGTCTGCCAGGATTTCGGTGTGGCGCTGCGAGCAGGCCCATGCCTGCGGGCAACCAATGAGTTCGCCGCGCCCGTCGCCGTCGCTGTCTAGTGCTTCGATAACGGCGGGGTTGAACAGGTCCTGGATGCCGTCAATGTCGTATTGGCGGGCGAAATCGTTTGTGGCCATCCAACCCTCGAAGGCGTCCCGGTCACGGCCACCATAAACCTGACCCACACGCACCAAATTCGGGTGACGCTCAAAAGTGAAGTCATTGGTGGGGAACCACGCGCTCATGAACACATCTGCCACGCCAGAATCCACCAACTCGAAGAATTCCGGCACGGAAGCGCCGTTGATGACTTCGACGGTGTAGCCCAGGTCGTTTTCAAGGATGGCTTTGGTCACGTATGTCGGCAGGTAGATGCCATCCCACCATGTATCGCTAGATACCAGCACAATTGTGTTGGCGTCGCGGTTTTGTGGGGTGCGCTGCTGGGTGGTCGTTTGACTGTCATCGCCTGTGCCCGCACCGCACGCGGCCACCAGCAACCCCAGTCCCATCAATAAAACAAGCAATGATAAACGAAACGGGTTGTTCACGGAATTATTCCTCATAACGGGTAACGTACCAGTCGGTTAAAGTTTCCAGCCCTCGGATGGTGGCCGGACGCATACGCGAACTGCTAGGGATTTCCTCAAGCACGCCGACTTCTTGCCACTCAGCAATGAGTCCGCCATTGGTGGGGCATTCGGGGCAAGCCGGGCGCAGCCCAAACTCCAGGGCGACGGCCTGCTGCTCTGCACTGAGCAGGAACTCTTTGAACGCCAGGGCCGCTTGCTTTTCGGCGGCGTCGGTTTCGCTGCCCATGTAAATGGCAAACGGGAAGTCGAACCAACTGATTGGGTCAGGATAAACAATGCGAATGGTTTCACCCCAGCGTGTTTGTACCCCGGCCATCTCCGTGAGCAAGTAGGCTTCTACCAACTGCCCGGCATCCCCGTTGCTGCGCCCATACAGCAGCATGTTCTCAGCGCCAACCGGGCTGAAGTCCACCACGGTATCGAACAGGTCGCCCAGCCAATCGAGGAAATCTGCCGATTGCAGCTCGTCAACACTGAGGGCGGGGTTGTCGTAGAACTCACCCGCCGCGCCGACCATTGCCGTCAGGCCCGCCGGGTCGCGCACAGGATGAGCGACGACCAGCTTAAAGCGGCCCCACGCCGGGTCGCCAGAAAGATCGCCCCAGTTGTTTTCCTGGGCGGCCTCGTGCAGTTGATCCCAGGATATGTCTTCGGTGCCGAAGTGTTCTGTAAGGGCCTCATAGGGTTCCTGCCAGATGCCCCACACCAGCGGCGAAAGCACCACTGGCTGTGCCCGATAGCGCCCACCCGTCAGGAAGATGTCCTGGCCAGTGCGGTCAAGCGCGTTGGCGTTGGCTTGATCGACCCAGATACGGCTTTCGGCCAACCACGCGGTTGGCACCCGGTTAAAGCCGCCCCGGCCCCATTGGTTCAGTGCGGTTAGGCCCTGCATGGGGATGATTTCAACGGTGACGGGCCGACCATCAACGAAATGATCTTGCTCGTTGTAAGCGTCGGCGGCCTGCCTTGCCCAGGGTTCCACAGCCAGTGCCGTGATTACCTGAACGTTGACAGGTGCAATAGGCTCCGGTGTGGCGGTGGGCGGCGGCGGGGGTGCGAACTGCTCCTGAACCGACGGAAGGACAATAAAGTAACCGAGGATGCCCACGATAGCGACCAGAGACGCTGTGTAGATCAACCTCGAAATGCGACTGACTCTCGACATGCTACTACCCATGACTTTGCGATAAGCGGTTTAAGTGCGAATGTAGTATAGCGCAAACACACAACTACCGTAGCAACGTTACGGACAATTGGCAATTTTTGTTGCAACAGTCCCCCCAAAATTAGGGGAAGGTTGTCATCTTCGGTTGACCGATGCAGTGTGGCCTGTGATGCACAGGCATCTTAGCTGCCCACTGCGGCCCCCACGAACTCACTGTGCCCGTTGACGAAATCCTCAATGGGGACAGCTTTGCTACCTGCCAGTTGCACCTGGGTGGGGGCATACAGAGCAGCCCCCGTGCCAATAGCAACCACACCGCCACGGTCAGTCACGGTGCCGGGGGTAGCACTGCCACTGACCACGCTGCCGCTCAATATTTTTAGGCGTTTGCCGTTCCAGGTCGTATACGTACCCGGCCAGGGGGTAAATGCCCGCACCAGCCGCTCGATGCTGTCTGCGCTCTGTGACCAGTCAATCGCCCCCTCTTGTTTTGTGATTTGTGGAGCAAGAGTCGCCAGCGCGTCGTCCTGTGGTTGGGGTTGAATGTCACCATTGAGGATGCCAGGGAGTGCCTCTGCCAGCAAGTCTGCCCCGACGACGGCCAGCTTGTTGTGCAAAGAAGCACCTGTGTCGTCCGGCGCAATGGAGAGGGCACGTTTGGCCAGCATCGGGCCGGTATCCAGCCCGGCATCCATCTGCATGAGGGTTACACCCGTTTCATCGTCCCCGGCGCGGATAGCAGTTTGAATAGGCGAGGCACCGCGCCAGCGCGGTAGCAGCGAAGCGTGAACGTTAATCGACCCATGCGGCGGTATGTCCAGTACGTCCTGCGGCAGAATTTGCCCGAATGCCGCCACGATGTACACATCCGGGGTGCCCATCGCTTTGAGAGGGTCAATCGCCTCGCGCCTACGCAGCTTTTCAGGTTGGAAGACAGGAATGTTGTTCTCAAGGGCTACCTGCTTGACGGGGGGCGGCTGCAATACCTGCTTGCGCCCAACCGGGCGGTCAGGCTGGGTGACAACACCCATAACCTCGTGATCGGCTATCAGGCGCTTGAGGGACGGCACTGCAAAGTCCGGGGTGCCCATAAAGATGATACGTGTCACAGCGTTTCTTGCTCCGTTGGCGGTAGGTGATGAATTCGCCGTAAGCATAAGCGAAACGTGGGGCGGATTCAATCAGTATGACCGCTGTAACTTATGACCGTGACCTGCGTCATGACGTTGTGCAGGGTCTAACGCAAAACGCGACAGTCCCATTGTAAAATAAGACTATGACATTGCACAAAGGAGCACAATATGCGTAAAGCACTAGGCTTTATTGGCGGGGCTATCGTCACGATAATTGTGGCTGCTGCCTTCAGTCCAACATCAACAAACGCCCAGAACTTCGACTGCATCGGCACAAAGGATGTGTGGCTCGATCAAAGAAATCCTTTCACGGGTGAGGTGCAACAGAGGTTAACAACCGTCAAGACCTATGACGAGGATTGTGAGCGCATCCGCGATGGCCGCGAAAACATCAATGACTACGACGCGGGTGCAGCGATTTACTGCAACGACTACGGCATTGACATCTACGACCTGGACATCAGCGGCAACGGTACGTTGTCCTTCACCGCAGACTGGGCGGAGATTCTGTC
>DAOTTY010000105.1:0-2245 GCA_034437575.1 Anaerolineae bacterium
GTGGGTGTATTCGTTGGCGTGTTGGTTGCCGTGGTAACGTCGGTCGGCGTGTTGGTGGCTGTCGGAACGTCGGTGGGTGTATTCGTTTCTGTGGGAACGTCGGTGGGTGTATTCGTTGGCGTGTTGGTTGCCGTGGGAACGTCAGTCGGCGTATTCGTTGGCGTGTTGGTTGCTGTCGGAACGTCGGTGGGTGTGTTCGTCGGCGTATTGGTTTCTGTCGGAACGTCGGTGGGTGTGTTGGTTGCTGTCGGAACGTCGGTGGGCGTGTTTGTCGGCGTGTTGGTTTCTGTCGGAACGTCGGTGGGCGTATTCGTTGGCGTGTTGGTTGCTGTCGGAACGTCGGTGGGCGTGTTGGTTGGCGTGTTGGTTGCCGTGGGAACGTCGGTGGGTGTGTTGGTTGGCGTGTTGGTTGCCGTGGGAACGTCGGTGGGTGTGTTCGTTGGCGTGTTGGTTGCTGTCGGAACGTCGGTGGGTGTGTTGGTTGGCGTGTTGGTGGCCGTGGGAGCGTCGGTGGGTGTGTTCGTTGGCGTGTTGGTTTCTGTGGGAACGTCGGTGGGTGTATTCGTTGGCGTGTTGGTGGCCGTGGGAACGTCGGTGGGTGTGTTGGTTGCCGTCGGTGTGGGCGGAACCACCTGCACGGTTACTGTCTCGGATGTGGTGTCGCCGTCGGCATCGACGGCGGTAATAGTAACGTTGATTGTTTCGGCGTCGGCGGTGGCCGGGTCAATCGGGATTTCTATCGCGCCAGTGGCCGGGTCGAATTCAAGCGTTTCGCCGTTTACATCGGCGCTGACGGATGTGAGTGGGTCGTCAGCAAGAACCTGTACGGTGAGAGTGGTCGCCTCTGCTATTGGGTCTTCGGGGGCGTCATCCACGCGGACGAACGGCACAGGCACGGGGGATTCAAAGCTGGCGGTGCCCGTCAGCGGCCCGTTGGGCGTATCCACCGTGAGTTCAATATCCTTGACTTCACCATCCCCCAAAAAGCCAGCATCCAGCGTGATGATGTACTGCGTATTCAGGATGAAAGCGATGTCATCGTAAATAGACGTGAGTTCTTGCAACTGGGGCGATTCAAAGAAGGCCCCATCTGTCGCGTCGGATAGTTCCATCAGGAAGGAGCGGTCAATGCCGAAGCCCAGGCCAATCGCATAAACGGGTATGCCCTCTTGCACGGCGAGTTCACGGGCGGCGTCGCGGCTGGCATCACTGGACGTGCCGCCTGGCCCGTCGCCAAACTCAGCACCGTCGCTTAGCAGAACAACAACCGTCTGCTCGTCGGGCGCGTCCAGCGCGGCCTCTACCCCGGCCAGCGCCCCATCATACAGCGCGGTTTGCCCGCCAAACGGGAGCTGGTCGATCACGCGGTTGATGGCGTCCCGGTCAGTGGTGAAGGGCAGGCGCAGTTGGGCGGTTGTGTCAAACGTAACGATGGCCACCGAACTGTCAGGGCTAAGCTCCTCAACGAAGGCACGGGCTGCAACCTGGGTGGCCTGGATGGGCTGGCCAGCCATGCTGCTGCTGGTGTCAATCACCAACACGACCGACACATCCCGGTCTTCCGTTTGCACGCTTTGCACGTTGGTGATGCTGACGCTTTCGGCAAACTCACCGGTAACGTCAAAGTCATCGGCCTGCAAGCCGGGGATAGGCTGCCCGACAGCGTTAGCCACGTTGGCAACGATGGTAATGCGTGGGAAGGTCGTCGTGTCAATCTCTTCGATTTCAAAGGTGGGGGCGTCATCCTGTTGGGATGGGCTACTGTAAACGACCGGCAGGGTCAGCGCTCCGGTGGCAATCACGAGGGTCGTCAGGGCTGTCATCAAGAGAAGGGTTCCGCGTTTCAAAGTGTATCGCTCCGTTGTTTGAGTCGTGCCGCGCTTCACGAACGGTTCACATTCTAACAGGTTTTGCGAGTAAACCAAAAACAAATCGCGGGCGGTTGGGGTATTTCAATATTCTGGCAGCAACCGTTGCCCTCACCCCCACCCTCTTTCAGCAGTAAGCCTTTTATGAAAGGGTAGGGCTTAATCCATCAAGCCCTCTCCCCGCGAAGCTGTAGGCGAGATACCAATCACCCTACCCTGAACCTCCCGCATATGTATGCCCCACGCCGAATATTTCACGGATAGGTGCGCAACCCTCCCCTGCCGCCCACCCAACACGTACAATACACCTGTCCAGGTAGGCCAGATGGTCGCGCCCCGGTTCGCCGGGGTGAGGAAAGTCCCCACTCCATAGGGCA
>DAOTTY010000106.1:0-8078 GCA_034437575.1 Anaerolineae bacterium
GGACGGGGGCGCTGGTTGTAGTTGCTGGCCATCACCATGCCGTAGGCCCCTGCATCCAGGATGGCCAGCAGATCGCCGTGCTGCACCGGCGGCAGGCTGATGTTGGTGCCAAGCACATCGCTTGTTTCGCACACTGGCCCTACCACTGCCACAGGGGTTGTTGGCTCATCTTGTTGCACAATGGGTACAATGCCGTGCGCGGCACCGTACAACGCGGGCCGCATGAGTTCGGTCATGCTGGCGTCTACAATGACGGTGGTCACGCCGCCCTGCGCTTTGGTATACAACACCTGCGTGACCAGCACACCCGCATCCGCGACGATGGAACGCCCCGGTTCGATGATGACATTGTAGCCGTTTAGCAGCGGCATGAGTGCAGTGGCAAAGTCTGTATAGGTGGGGTGGGGGCTGTCGTCGTATGGGGCGGGGAACCCACCGCCGATGTTGAGGGTATGAATCTCCGGTTGGGCATTGGCAATTTTGAGCGCCGCCTCAACCCCCTGACGGGTGGCTGTTGTATCACCTAGCTGGCTACCCACATGCACATGAAGGCCCTCAATTCGCAGATTCGCGTAGTCAGCCTGATTAGCCAGCACCGTTTGCAAATCATGACGGTTGAGGCCGAATTTGGCGCTTTTGTGGCCGGTGGCAATACCGGGCATGGTGTTAGCCTGCACTGCCGGGTTATAGCGCAGGGCAACGCGCACCTCACGCCCGTAGCTGGTTGCCAATGCGTTCAGTAAAAAGCACTCATATATATTTTCCACATTGAACCAGCCCACACCCGCCTCAACAGCCAGCTTGAGTTCCCCTGGTGTTTTACCCACACCCGCGAACACGATATGCTGCGGGTCACAGCCAGCCACAAGCGCCCGCTTGATTTCCCCCCAGCTTACCGCATCAATACCTGCGCCTGCGTTAACTAACGTTCGCAGCACGACCAGGTTCGCGTTGGCCTTAGCGCTGTAGTGGATGTGTGGCTTTAACCCGGCAAAAGCGCTGCTCAGGCTGGTGTAGTTTGCGCGAATGCGCGGCAAGCTGTAAATGTAGACGGGCGTGTCCATCCCGGTGCTTAGCCCACCCGTGATGGCCATCACGGGCACCGCATCAATGTGCAACTGCCCACCCACATACCGGATAGATTCGTTTAACACCATTAATCCTGTTGCGTTTCCAGTTTAAGCAGCCTGTACGCGGTGGCCTTGCCAATGCCTTTAAGATGCACGTCTTCTACCATTTCGACCTCAGCAATACTGCCAATGGCCTCGTAGGTGCCCTGACAAATCATAATTTCACCGCCTTTAGCCGCACTGCACAACCGTGAGCCGAGGTTCATCATGCGGCCTATTGCCGTGTAGTCGGTGCGCTGGGCTGTGCCAAACTCGCCGCAGATGGCATCACCCGTGCTGATGCCCACCCCCATCTGCGGGATGTCGTAGCCTTCCGCCTGGAGGCGCTGGCGTAGTTGGGCCATCACCTGCTGCATTTTGTAAGCGGCTTTAGCACAACAGATCGCATGATCTTCGATGGACAGCGGGGCACCAAACAGGCCGATAACCTCATCCCCCACAAACTTATCAAGCGTACCGCCATATTCAAAGATGACATCTGCCATTTTACCCAAATATTGATTGAGCGCGTGGGCCAGCTTCGTCGGTTCCATTCGCTCGGCCCACTCGGTAGAGCCGCGCAGGTCGGCAAACAACACGCTGATGGTCATGCGCTCCCCAGCCAGGACGGTTGCCGCGTCGGTGTGTTCCAGCAGATGATTCAGCACTTTGGGGTCTACTGAGCGGCCCAAAACCTGCCGCACCCGGCGCTGTTCCAGCTTCTCAAACACAGCCGTATCCACCTGCGTGACGATGGCATTCAGCATCCGGCGGTCTTCTGCGGTGAAGCCAATGGGGTTATTACTGTTAACGCCGCCAAACACGCCGATAATCCTGTCGCGCAGCACCAGCGGCACTGCCAACACGGAGCGCACTTCACCGCCAATTTTGTTTTCATAAACCATTTCGGCAGTTGCACGGGCATCTTCCGAAATGCGCTGGATGGCCTCGTAGTACGCCTGCGAGGTCATCACCCCGCCCTGGCTAGACGACTTGATTTCGAGTTGGTCTTCTTCTTGCGCGTCAAACAGCAGGATAAAGCCAATGTCAGCGTCAATCGCCTTGCAAAGCTCGCCCAGTACAGACTGCAACATTGTGTCGAAGGGCACATCGCTGTCGCGGATGCGGTCAATATTGTAGATGATTTGCAGTTCCTTGTTGCGCTGCGAAAGCTGCTGAATCACGCGGCTGTGAACGACTGCGGAGTCCATCTGTGTGCTGAGGGCATACAGCAGGCGTCGGTCACTGTCGTGGAAGGCGCTTTCTCTGCCGACGATCACCGCGCCAAGCTGCATCCCGGCTGCCAGAAAGGGCGCGGCCAGCAGGTTCAGCCCATCACGCGGGGAGGTGATCGGCTGGGTTTGAGGCAGGTTGTAGATCGCCTGGTTCATCGCCTGGAACTCTGGCGGCTTCAAGCCCACCCGGTCTACGATGCCGCGCACAATCATCTCGCCGCTGTCAATGTGGCTGAGCGATACCACACACAGCGCGGCGTTGAACTGCTCGATGATAATTTGCACAAAGCTGTTAATGAGGCCCATCTCGTCGCTATCGCTGTCGCGCAGTTGATCCAGCCGGTAGATGGCAGCCAGTTCGCGGTCGCGCTGCTTTAGCCGCCAGATGCGCTGCACCTGCACAATCGCGGAGTCGATCATGGTTTCGGCAGTGCCTAGCACGCGCAGGGTATCGTCATCAAATGGGGCTTCCCCTGCCCGCCGTAGCAAAACCAGCGCGCCCAGGGTTTCATTGTTTATCCTGACGCGCAGGCCAATCCCCGTTGCATCCTGTTCCCCGCGCAGGCGATGAAGGTTGGGTGGGGACGTTTGCTGGATGATTTGGCGGCACAGTTGAAGGTTGTGCTGCACATCGGGGCCGATGGCCGCCAGGTACTCCATATTTTTGCCATTTCCCTGCACCACAATCGCCGCTGCATCCGCGTTCAACCGCTTGATAAGCAGGGCAAGCAACTGCTCAAACATGACGTTGGGGGGCACATCATCGTCGATGGTGTCGCGCACGGTGTCGATGGCTAACAATAAATCAAGTTCTCTATCGCGCACGTCGCGGGTGGGTTCCATGTGATTATTCACAGTAGGGATTCTCCGATTTTGTTGATAACTCTACCGCTCTATTGTATGCGTTTTTGTGGCTGGCGCGTCCTTATGGCCGCGTAACACAAAGGGGGTTCATATTGAACGCGGCTTTGATTGGCTGTATGCTAAAGGTTCACACTATACGCGGAGAAAGCAGAAGACATTGGCTGCTGAAGACCAATCAGTATCAACAAAACTCACGCTAGAATATGAAGCCATCCGGCGGCAAGAGTACGAAGTTATTAGTGACCTGCTCAACGTGCTGCCCCGCATCGGCAGCATCGAAGACGACCGGGCAGCACAGGTGCGCGATGCGCTCTTCCATGCGGATAACCCCTATCTGGCGGTGTTCATCGGGCCGTTTAGCTCTGGCAAATCCAGTATTATCAACGCGCTGCTGGGCGATGATGACCTGCTGCGTGTGGGGCCGACCCCCACGACTGACCGCATTACGATTTTGCGCTGGGGCGAAACGCCCGACCGCATGACCAGCGGCGGCGACGTGGATACCGTTTTTCACCCGTCACCGCTGCTGAAGAAAGTCAGCTTTGTAGACACACCGGGCATGGAATCCATCTTCCAGCAGCACGAAAGCACGACCCGCAGCTTTTTGCACCGCAGCGATACCGTGTTCATGGTGATGCCGTCCACACAGGCCCTGAGCGCGAAAAACATGGAAACGCTGCAAATCCTGAAGCAGTACGGCAAAAACATTATTATCATCGTTAACCAGTCGGATTTGCTCAGCGAAGCTGAATTTGCCTCTTTGCAAGAGTATGTGCAGGATCAAAGCCGCGCCCAACTGGGCTACAAGCCGGAGGTGTGGATGGTGTCTGCAAGGAAGGGCATCCAGGCCAACGCGGGCGAAGCGCGTGATACTGCGCTGTGGCGCGAAAGTGGCCTGCATCAAATGGAAAGCTACATCAACAACCAGTTAAGCGATGTAGGCCGCCTGCGGCAAAAGCTGCAAACCCCGCTGCAAATCACGCAGAACACCACCCAGGCTGCGCTGGAAGCCGTGCGCGAAAACCAAGCGCTGTTTGACCAGTACGCCAGCATTGACGACAACATCCGCACGCAGCTCGAAACGCAGCGCCGCACGCAGCAGCGCAACCTGCGCGACGAAAAAGAGGACATCGAAGCGCTGTTCCAGCAGGCCAGCGAGCGCGGACGTGCCGCCATCCGCGACCAGTTCCGGTTTTCGCGGGCGTTGGCGTCGGTGGGGCGCGGCACGCTGGAACTGTTCCGGTTGGGTAATATGATGACCCCGGCAGGTACCAGCCAGATGCGCCTCGCGTTTGAAAGCCATAACGCACTGGAACCGCTCAGCGACCTGAACAAGCGCGTAGACGACCTTGCCGCACGGCTGGAGGGCCGGGACATGCAGGACATCAACAATATCGCGGACTATGCCCAGTCGCAGGTTAAAGTGCTGCCGAAAGGTATTCAGACGAAGCTCATCGGGCAAATTAGCCCACCGCAAAACTACAAGCGCACGGCTATGATGGATGTCCGCGATGAACTGGCCACAATTGAGGATGAGGCGCGTCAGGCAGAGACGGATAACCTGGACGAGGTTATGCGAAACACGGTTGTTTACCTTGCCATCTACGAGATTATTCTGCTGCTGTTTGGCTTTGTGATTGTCGGGGTGCTGGTCAACCAGCCAGACGGCACAATAGCCGGACTGCTGGTGGGTGTGCTGGTGATGATGATGCTTGGGTTAGCATTTGTGCCCCTGCGTGGCCGGATGCTGGAAAATGCTTATGCCCAGCAGATTAAGCGCTTGCAGGATAAATATCTGCACGCGCTGACCCGCGCCGCCGAAGACCAGATTAACTATGGCATGAAACTGCGCCGCGATGCCGTTGCGCCATTGCTCAGCCTGATCGAATCACAAACGGAAACGCAAAACGAACAGCTTGAGAAGCTGCAATCTATCCAAAAGCGCCTTGTAGACATCGAAGCATCCCTGGCAGATATGGGCAAAATGCGCTTGCTAGCCGGTTTGAGGAACTAAATTAACAGATGACAACCCATACCGTAACCACCATCGAAGGACCGTTAGCCCTTCACCGCGAACGCGAAATCGAACTGCTGAATGAAGTGGCAGATACCCTTTCTGAGTTGAACCCGGAAGAAACCACCGACGACCGCCGCCGCTTGCGTGACGTGGCCAAAGACCTGGGTGAGATGTTCTTTCTAGTCGCTGTGATTGGCGAGTTTAATTCGGGCAAATCGACGTTTATCAACGCGATGCTGGGCGACAGCCTGCTGCCGATGGGCATTACCCCTACAACAGAGGCGATTGAACTTATCCGCTATGCAGACGAACCGCAGCGCAAGCCCACCGTCAGCGAGGATGGCCGCCTGCGGCAGTGGGCACACCCTAATACGGGCGCTCCTGGCGTGGCGATTGTCGATACACCGGGGACGGGGTCTGTGTTTAAGCAGCATGATGCCGTTGCCAAAGACTTTTTGCACCGCAGTGACCTTGTGATCTTCCTGATTTCGTCTAAGCGGGCGTTTGCAGATACAGAACGCATCTACCTGGAACTGGCCCGCAACTATGGCAAGAAGACGGTGCTGGTCATGAATCAGATTGACCTGCTAGACCCCGGCGAACGCGCCGAGGTGCGTAAGTTCATTGAGCGGCAGGTGCGCGAAAGCCTGGGCTTTGAGCCGTTGATTTTTGCGGTGTCTGCCAAGAAGTCGCTCAATGGGGAAGACGGCGGCGTTGACGCAGTGCGGGCGCACCTGCGCGGTGTATTGGCCGAAGCCCCACCCGCCAAGCAAAAGCTGCTCACTCAGCTTGGCCTCACGGAGAAGATCATCCGGCGCTATATGGACGCAATTGAGCTGGATGTGAGCCGCGTAACAGAAGACACCACCCGCGCCCGCAACGTCCAGGAAGAACTGGAAAAGCACTCGCTGGGCCTGGATGTGCAGTTCAAAGAGGCCAACACCGAAATCGAAAAGGTTTTTGAAGACCTGCGCAAGCGCGGCCACACTTTTATTGATAGCAACCTGTCCGTCCGGCAGATTTTGCGCCGCCCCAGCCGTGACAAGCTCCAGGCAGACTTTCAGGACATCGTGATTGGCCGGGCACTGCGGGACATCAACGAGGCGACAACCGGCTACATCAATGCGGTGATCGACAGCAGCCGCCTGTACTGGCGCGGTGTGATTGACCGCCTGAACCAGCTTAAAGAGATGATGGATCAAGAGTTGGCCGGGCAAGATGCGTCCGTGTACAGCGAACAGCGCGAAAGCCTGCAAGAAGCCATCCGCATTGCCAAAGCCGAACTCGAATCCTATTCCACCGGGCGTGTGGTGGGCAATATGCAGGCAATTTTCGAGAATAACATGAACGCTTTCACCGTGAGTATGATGGCTGTGCTAGGTGGGGTTATCGTATTGGCTGCTGCGATTGCTGCGCCGGGGGCCGCGCTGGTGGGTGCGTCTGCGGTGGTGATTGCTGTGGCCGCGCCGATTGCCCTCGTCGGAGGGGGGGCTGCGCTGCGTTACTATCGCAACTTACAGTCAGACACGCACAAGGACTTTGATGAGCGCGTTGACCAACTGGTGAAGACGTACCGCGACAGCCTGGACGACCTGACCGCCAAAGAGCGCCAGCGCCTCAAGCAGTACGGCAATCAGGTGCTGCTGCCGGTGTTCAACCGCCTGGAGATCATGGCGTCACGCTATAAAGACCAGATGACCAGCCTGGAAAAGCACCTGCGCGAGATCGAGCGCCTGCGGACGGAAATCGGCAGCGCGGTAGATAAATAGCGTGGCATCCGTCCTTTGTGATGCTGCGTGCGGCGGGTAGAATGCAGGTGTTTTGTTGATGACTGGCAAATTGTGGAGTAACGAAACATGCGCGTCTTAATTACCGGGGGAGCAGGGTTCGTTGGCTCCCATTTGTGTGATCGCTTTTTGGCAGCAGGCTACCATGTGGTTGCCATAGACAACCTGATTACGGGCAGTGTGGCCAATATTGACCACCTGCAAAGCAACCCCAGGTTTGAGTACATCTATCATGATGTGAGCAATTACATCTATGCCAAGGGCGACTTTGACGGCGTGCTGCACTTTGCATCCCCCGCCAGCCCGATTGATTACCTCAAATACCCCATCCAAACGCTCAAAGTGGGGGCAATGGGCACGCACAATGCGCTCGGCTTTGCCCGTGCTAAAGGTGCCCGCTTTATGCTGGCCTCCACATCAGAAGTATACGGCGACCCGCTGGAGCATCCGCAGCGCGAGAGCTACGCGGGTAATGTGGACCCGATTGGGCCGCGTGGCGTATATGACGAAGCCAAGCGCTTTGCCGAGGCCATAACGATGGCTTATCACCGTCAACATGGCCTGGAAACGCGCATCGTGCGGATTTTTAATACCTATGGGCCGCGTATGCGCCTGGACGATGGGCGTGTGGTGCCGAACTTCATTGGGCAAGCGCTGCGCGGTGAACCGCTCACGATTTACGGCGATGGGTCGCAAACGCGCTGCTTCCAGTATGTGGATGACCTTGTGGAAGGCATCTGGCGGCTGTATAACTCGGACTTTGCCGAGCCAGTGAACATTGGCACCCAGCGTGAAATTACCATTGCCGAGTTTGCTACGCTGGTGAACGACCTCGCAGGCAGTGAGGGGGGCGTCGTTTATCAGGAGCAGGAGCGCATCCAGGGCGACCCGCAAACCCGCAAGCCGGATACCGAACGCCTGAAGCGCGTCTTGGATTGGCAGTCTAACATCCCGTTGGAAGACGGCCTGCGCCAGACGATTGCCTACTTCCAGGGGCAAATTGATACCGTCGCCAACCCGTCCACATAGCCCACCTGCACCGGCCTGTCACAACTGCATACTGCCC
>DAOTTY010000107.1:0-22584 GCA_034437575.1 Anaerolineae bacterium
TTGAGTGCGTCCTGCACCAGCCCGCCGATTTCCGTCGGGTTGTGGGCCACACGCGCCCCGGCATCTTCGAGGGCTTTCATCTTGCCCGCAGCCGTCCCGCTGCCCCCACTCACAATCGCCCCCGCATGGCCCATCCGCTTGCCGGGCGGGGCCGTTACGCCTGCGATGTAGGCCACAACCGGCTTGCTCACGTTGGCCCTGATGTAGTCCGCCGCTTCTTCTTCAGCACTGCCGCCGATCTCACCGATCATGACGATGGCCTTGGTTTGTGGGTCGGCCTCGAACGCGCCCAGCACGTCGATAAAGTTGGTGCCCGGCACCGGGTCGCCACCGATGCCCGCGCACGTTGTTTGACCGATGCCCGCCTGTGACAGCTCAAACAACGCTTGATAGGCCAGCGTCCCGCTGCGGCTCGTCACACCCACCGGGCCATCCTGGGCCACATGCGCCGGAATAAAGCCGATGTTGGTTTTCGCGCCGGGCGTGATAATCCCTGGGCAGTTGGGGCCAAGCACCCGCGTGTTGGGGTAGTTTTGCTTGATTTCGTGGTACATATTGAGCTGGTCTTTGGCCGGGATGTGTTCCGTCACGCACACAATGAACGCAATGCCCGCTTCGGCAGCTTCCATCACGGCGGCTTTGGCAAACTGCGCCGGGACGATCACGAACGCGGCGTTGGCCCCGGCCTGCTCGACGGAATCTTTCACGGTGGCGTAAATCGGGATGCCCTCAACATCAGTGCCGGCCTTGCGCGGATTGGTGCCTGCGACGACGTGAGTGCCGTAGCGCTGGTTGAGCAGGCCATAATAGCGCCCCTGGCTGCCCGTGAGGCCCTGCACCACGACCTTTGTGTTTTCATCTACCCAGATTGCCATCGGTTACGCCCCTTCCTGTGCGATGCCCACCGCACGGTTGGCCGCGCTGAGCATGGTGTTTTCACGAATCAGTTTGCCATCAAAGCGGTTGTCGTTGATGGCCTCGTCTAAGATGGCGCGGCCCTCTTCGGCGTTAGTGCCATCCAGCCGAACGATGATGGGCACGCGCAAATCAACGCGGCTCAGCCCTTCCAGGATGCCCCGCGCCACCATGTCACCGCGAGTGATACCCCCAAAGATGTTGATGAACACGACTTTCACGTTGTCGTCCGCGTTGATGACCGTCAGCGCATTAGCGACGGTTTCCGCATTGGCACCGCCACCAATATCCAGGAAATTAGCCGGGGCACCGCCCACCTGCTGCACGGTATCCAGCGTGCTCATGGCGAGGCCCGCGCCGTTGGCCATGACGCCCACGCTGCCGTCCAGGCCCACATACTGCAAGCCGTACTCGGCAGCCTGCGCCTCGCGCTCATCCAGGATGGGCGGCTTTTCGTAGCTGGCCCACTCTGCGTGCCGGACGGCGGCGGCAGTATCCAGGCTCACTTTAGCGTCCAGCGCAATCACGTCGTGGGTGCTGGTGAGTACCAGCGGGTTAATTTCGGCCAGGTCAGCATCACCCGCTTGATAGGCTTTGTACAGCTTGGTGAGGATGTCTACCACGCCATCTTCAGCCGCCGGGTTCAGCCTGGCCGCTTTGACCCACTCCCGCGCTTGGGCGTCGGTTAGCCCTTCCAGCGGGTTGACGTGAAAGCGAGCAATGGCGTCGGGGTCTTTCGCGGCGACCTCTTCGATTTCCACGCCGCCCTGTGCCGACAACATGCCTAAGTCCAGCTTCGCGGAGCGATCCAACGTGAACGAGGCGTAGTATTCCTCGGCAATGTCCGCCCCTTTTTCAACCCACAGCGTGTGAACCGTGTGTCCTTTAATGTCCATGCCCAGGATGGCGCTGGCATGTTCGCGGGCTTCGTCTGCGTTGTTGGCGATTTTGATGCCGCCCGCCTTGCCGCGCCCGCCCACCTGCACCTGGGCCTTCACGGCCACCGGGTAGCCGATGGCCTCAGCGACGGCCACGGCTTCGTCAGCGGTGGTGGCCACGCCACCGGGCACCGTTGGGATGTCATACTGCTGAAAAAATTGTTTTCCCTGATACTCAAATAAGTCCAATTTCGCCTTCTCCTTACGTCACGCGGTCAGATTGCCAAACGACAGTAGATCATACCGCCGTTTGTGCAAACTTTCACCCTCTCAACTAGGTGGATTGTACCCATGCAGACAGCATCTTCCCCGGTACCGTATGCATGTTGTAGTATGGGCACGTTTTTCATGAAGACGTGATACGTCAAACGAGAGTAGCCGCCCTAAAATGACTGAACAAACTCATCAGCCAGTTGCCTCACCAACCATCACGGATACACGTTTGCCACTTCTGATTGTGCGTGGGGTGTGTGCGGTACTGCTTTTTGCGGGAAGCCTGGCGGCGGTGTCACCGATATGGTTGTACTTTAACCCGGCGCCTAGCGTTACCAACGCCTCACCGGGTGGGACTGCTGATCTTGAATTGATTATTGATCGCACTATGCTTGCGCCTGGTGATTGTACACAGGTGTGGTGGCAGGCTGAAGGCATTCAAACCATCGAATATCGCAATCGCACAAATCGCTTTCGGTCCTACCAGCCCACCATCGGCCAATATAGTATCGAAGTTTGCCCAGAAACAGATATTCTATTTGAATTACGTATTCGTATGCCTGATGGCGAAAGGTACGATTATTCAGACGAAATTACCATCTCTACCCCGTCTTTGACACTCGTCTATCTTGCCAACAGCCTGTTTCTATTGCTCGGAGCGGTGTTCATGGTTCGTCCGCGTCCGCTTGTGCAGTTTGCAAGGGCACGCCTTCTGAAAGATGGGCGAAGCGAACCCCCACCTGGCAAGAGGGCAGGCTATGCTCGTGTCATCTTGCCCGTTGCCGCTCTCGTTCTTGTTGTATTGGCCTTATACTTGCCTGCTGCCTACACCGTGTACATCAGTGACTTCAGGGCACATGTGAAGGTTGCCACTACGATGAACGACCTCAATAACCTGGGCAGGCCCAACTTCCTCTATCACGTTATCATCATCTTTATGGAAAAGTTGCTACCCGGTGACCGCAAAGAGGGGTTACACACGGCATCATTCATCGTATTCGTGGCAACGAATGTGGTTACAGCTATGTTGACGTATGCGTTCTTGTTATACGTGTGGCGCTCCACGCGCATGACGGTCGCAGCCGCCGGTGCGGCCCTGGTGACGCTGCTGCTGATGCCGATTGTTCTGTTTACGCTGCCACAGCTTGACCTATACAGCTTTTACCTGACGACGGCGAACTTGTTTCACAACCCAACAACTATCCTGCTCAAGCCGTTTGCTGTGATCTTGCTGTGGGGCGTGTACCGAATGATGTTTGAGCCAGAAACGGTTCGGCACTGGCAAACGTTCTTGCTAGCGATGGCGACGGTGGCCTCACTCTTGATTAAGCCGAACCTGATGATGATTGTGGCACCGCCCGTTGGGCTTTACTTCCTGTATATGTTCGTCAGGGAGCGGGAAATTCGCTGGAACTTGTTTTTTGGCATCTTGTTGCCTTCCGCCCTGGTCTTACTCGTCCAGTTTTTCTTGTTTTACACCCCCAGCGGCGAGGCCATTGTGCTCGAAAACATTGAGGCCAAGCGCATCGTGACGTCACGAGTGGAATTTGGCTTCTTCCGGGTGTGGCTGGCGCGGACAGACGGTAATGTGTGGCTATTGGCCTACACGTTCCTGGTGGCGGTTGCCTTCCCGGCAGCCCTGTTTCTTTCTAACGTGCGCCGCTGGAGCCGGGATAAGCTGCTTGTGTTGGTGTGGGCGATGTTCGGGGTTGGCCTAATTTTCACCTACTTCTTTTCAGAAAGCGGCCAGCGCGGCCTCGCAGGGAACTTCATTTGGAGTGGGCGATTGGGGCTTTATATGCTCATGCTGGTGAGTACCGCGTACCTCGTGCTGTGGGTTCGAGATGTCATCGCTGGCCGAGAAAAGGTCACTGCCGGGTTTGTGTTCACTGTCACGTTTTTTCAACTGCATCTCGTTAGCGGTGTCCTGTTCCAATTGATTAACGTCTTCTCTGGCAATCACATCCCCTGGCGGTAGGTGGGCCTTGCCGCCACTTGATTGCTATCTGGCACCGTCAGATTGCCAAACGACAGTAGATCATACCGCCGTTTGTGCAAACTTTCACCTGTTTACGGGGAATTGGGGGTGGAATACGGAGGCATTCCGGGCCGGGTTTGGCACGCCAAACCGCTACGCCTCGGTGTCTTCCATCATGGCTTTTTCTACCGCGTCGATGGCGTCTTGCGGGGACGTGCCGCCCAACACCTGCGCCAGCCCATCGCCGTAAGCGTCCATCATCAGCACGTTGGGGATAAACAAATTGCGGAAGGTCATCTCATCAAACGGGGCTTCTTCCGCGTCTACCGCAGATTTATAACGCACGTCGCCTGTGTCGTAGTCCAGTTCAAAGTTGCCGACGGGCATGGCCCAGTTCGCCCGGTGCAGGTACTCACTTACAGCGGGCAGGCTGTTTACGGGGACCTTGCGCGGGAACCTGGAGTAAATCAGGCATTGCTGGCTGTAGTCGCGGGCGTGAACATCCACCCGCCAGGATGAATACTCGCCTTCGTAGTTCACACGCAGCACTGGCTCGGCGGCATCCTGCTCGAACGACCACTCATCATCCAGGAAGAAGCGCACTGCCGTCGCAAAAATCGGCCCCACTGGCGGCTCGCCTGCCTGCCACAGCGTTTGGTAGCCGCCGCGTAGCTCGCCGCTGCCAACAGCCTGTGGCACGGCGGTGGTTTGCATCACTTGCAGCGCCAGCCAACTGGATGTGCGCAGGTACGGATGCATTGGCTCATCAACCGTCGCATCCACCAAATACGCGGCCACCGCGTCCGGGTCGCCTGCGATGTCTTCCAGTTCCATCAAAAAGTCATGACGAAAACGCATCGTCATCTGAACCGGGGTCGCCTCCGTAAAAGGGGTATCGCCCAGGCGCACCGGACGCCACAGGTAGAACAACTCCATTGGGTCAATCACATTGGCATACAGGTCGCGTTCCACTGTTACGGTGATCGTGCATTCTACCGGGTCCTCGGCAGTGCCGCGCAGCGTGATGCCCGTCAGGCGAGCGTCCAGGAAGGTGCCGTCAACGGTGTGAAAACGAATGTTGGCGTCTACGGGATGTTGTTCTGTCATGGGGTCTGGTTCCTTAAATGGTTGAACTCGTCCCCTGTTATAGCAGCGTGCAGGGCGGAGAGATACGAACGATTGGCCTACTGCACGGAAATTTAACGTTTAGTCTGCTTCTCTATCGCGCAGGCGGCGGGCCACGTCGATGTTGTCACGCAGCGGCCCTACCTGATCGACCATGCCCATATCTGCGTACAGCTTAACCGCGCTTACGTAGCTGGCAATCGCCTCATCATAGTTGGCCATGTTGCCGTAGGCATCCCCCATGCCGCGTAAAATGTTCGCCTCCGTAATGGGGTCGCCCCCCTCACGCACCAGCCGCAGCGCTTCCCGGTACAAACTGAGCGCCTGCACGAAATAGCTTTTCCGGCGCGTTTCGCCCTGTACCACCCGCCCCAACTCCGCATAGATGCTGCCCATCACCGTCAGCCACAGCACCAACGCGCTCTCATCGCCCAGGGTTCGGTAGATGTCGATAGCCTCAACCATGTGGTCAAGGGCCTGCAAAATTTGGCCCAGGCTAATCAGCGTATTGGCCAGGTTGCCCAGGCGCTGCGCCAGCCCGCGCTGGTCGCGCAAATCGCGGGCAATCTTCACAGACTGCTCGTGCAGTTCAACCGCGTCTTCTGGTTTGCCCGTTTCATCGTAAACAAGGGCTAAATTGCTTAACCAGATGCCCCGCCCGCGCATATCACCGCTGGCCTGCGCCACCACCAACGCCTGGTTTAAGTGGTGAATCGCCGCGTCGTACTGGCCTGTTTCTCGCAGGATGTTGCCAATGTTGCCCAGCACCCCCCCCTCACTGATGCGGTCACCGTTGGCGCGGGCCAGTTCCAGGGCGTGCGTCAGGTACTCCAGCGCTTCGTCGCTCATGCCCAGGCGGTTGTATAGCAGCGCCAAACTACCCAAATGGCGCGCCTCCGCCTCGGTGTCGCCGTCGGCGCGGGTGTGGGCCACAAGCTGTTCCAACACGTTGATCGCCAGCACAAAGTCCTGCTGCCGGATGGCCTCACGGGCGGTGCGGAGCAGTTCAACGGTTTCATGGTTCATGCGTTCGGGTCGTCCACATCTGGCCGCCGCCGCCGTTGGCCAAGGCGGAAGGCCATCACCCCACCAACCAGAGCGGCCCCCACTGGCCACACCCATATCAGGTCGCGGCGCAGTCCTGGCAGCGGGTGCCCGTCGCGGGTAATATCCAAGCGCACCACCGTTAGCTGGTCGGTGAGGTCGGGCAGGTTGGTGGCAGTCACTTTGTCCGCATCGGTCATGCGGGCAATCAGCGCGTCGTAGACGACGGGTGCCCGCTTGCGGAACAGGAACAGCGCCCGCAAAATTTCGCCGGAGTCGTGGACGATGTGGGCGCTTGCGCCATAGGTGCGCCCCCCCGCCTGGACGGTGGCCGTGGGGCAGGCCGTCAGGTTCTTGATCCAGTGTGGGCGGCGGCCCCAACCGGAAATCAGGTAAACCTTTGTGCCATGCATTCGATACTCAACGATGGTATGACGCGGCTGGCCGCTTTTGTGGCCGCGTGTGGTCAACACCACCAGCTGCGCCCGATTGAGCAGGTCGCCCAGGCCCAACCGGTGCAGCAGCAGCGGGGAGCGCAGCAGCCAGCGTGAAACCCCTTTAGGGTAGGGGATAACCTCCTGCGGCGGGGCAGACGATCTCGGTTCCGGTGTGAACAAAAGCACTCTCCAAGCACAAACATGTGAGCGTATGATAGGGTATATTCTAGCGCAACAGCCGCCAATATGCGTGGGCCGGGCTGTGCCAGGGCGATTGCAAAGTCAAGGTTTCACATGGCGGGGATGCTGTCCCGGCACCCCTGCAAAGGGTTGGCACCCTTTGAACCCGTGTTTTCGGGTAACGACTCAGCCCTCACCCCAACCCCTTTCCCAAACGGGCTTGCAGCCCTGGGAGAGGGGCTTTAAGCCCGGCTGTGGGTGCTTGTCAAAGCCTCCCCCCTCGCCTAGCTGCGCAGCGGCGGTCGGGAGAGGGGGGTAAGGGCGAGTGCGTTATGCCCACATACACCCGGTGCCTGGGTCGTTATATCCTGTGAAAGTCGTAAAATACTGTACGCGAGCGCGTAAACTGCTGTAAGATGCTATTATGGGCCAGGGCTATTGGCTTGGTCCCTGGTTTCGTGCCTGTAAGCCGTAGTAAGCGAAGAAGGGGCCGTGCATTATGACGGCAGGTTCAACCCAAACTCAGGTGGATGTCATCAATATTGCTGTGCTGGGGCTGTTCGGCGCTGGGAAGACCACGTTCATCAACACCATCAGTCAGCGTGTGGCCAAAAAGGGCAATGGCCCCGTGCAGTGGTACTACGGGCAGGTAGATGTAGACGACACCCTCACCCTGCAATTTTGCGAGCCGCCCAGCGCTGAGCGCTTCGATTATGTATGGCTGCGCGACCTCATCGAAGGGCTAGATGCCGACGGCTACATTATTTTGGTAGACAGCACCAAGCCTGAACTGTTCGGGGAGTTCATCAGCGTGTTATACACCGTCCGCGCTAACCACAGCAACGTGCCTATCATCGTGGCGGCCAACAAGCAAAATCACTACCGCGCCTGGAGCACCAACGACCTGCGGGTGATGCTGCGGATTAGCAGCGATGTGCCGATGATGCCGTGCATCGCCACCGACTTTGAGGTTGTTAAAAATGTAGTGCTGCGGTTGATGTACACCATCTTCGGGCGTTAGCTCGCTTTAACGCGCTTGAACGCGGCTTTGGCACCGTCGGGCGAATCCCAGTTAAAGCTCACCAGTTCCCAGCCTGCATCTCCAAACTTGTTTAACTGATCGGTAAAGCGGTCGGCGTCCATGTGCCGGTCCATCTCGGCGTCGTCGGTGATGCGGCTGTCTTTAATGAAGACCACCAAATACTCATACTTTTGGGCCATGTTGGGTTCCCCCTGTTTTGCATTGTGTACGAAATAGCATTGTACTTTAGTTTGCCAGGTTGCGCTGTTACGTTGCGTCGTTGTTTGGCAGGGGGCGCTTAAAGTGCCACCCCCCTACCGACACGGCGAACATCTCCCACCCGTCTAAGCCCATTTCGGCAATCAGGCGGGGCCGCAACTGCTCTGTGCCCTCCTCATGAGAAGCCGCCACAAACTCCTTGCGTTCCATGCCGTCCACGCCGTAAATCGTCCGCGTCATCACAATTGGCCCGGCGGGGGATTCAGTCAGTAAGGCATACTGCCACTTTTGCACGCTTTGCTCCTATGGGGTCGGTCAAGATTTATGGTTTGGGCGGGGTTTATAAATTTTCGGCAAAAAAACCGCCGCCAGGCCACTGTCACGCTAGTTATAGTGCGTTACACTTGGTAAAATCACCAATGTCTTAAAGTAATCTTAAACTTGGTGGCTCACAGCAGGTGCCGGTGTGCCCTGATGCTGACCACACAAGCCGATTCATGGCAAACAAAACAAGCGAACGAACGAACGAAAGGAGAGGCACTGCGTGAGCCTCACGCGGATGCCATATCACAATGATAAATCAAGCCACATGGGCCAACGACCAGCAGACAGCCGTCTACCTGGAATTTACCGGGGCGTGGCAGCCCGAAGACTTTACTCGCGCTCAGTCCGATTTGACCGCGATGCTCAGCGACGTGGGTCACAGTGTAGCGGTGGTGGTTAATATCGTAGACCCCCGCCCGATTTCGATGAATGTCGTTGGGGAAATGCAGCACTTATTGAATATGCAGCACCCCAACCGCGACAAAATCGTGGTGGTGGCCCCGGCTGGCTTCCGGCGTGGGCTAGAGGAGATCGTGCGGCGGTCGTTTGGGGGCAACCTGCCCGCGCACGTCCGCTTTGCTACCGACCTGGATGAAGCCGACCGGGCACTCATCAACTGAAGCAACCCGGCCCGGTGATGCCTCCCTCACCGGGCATTCATCCGCAAATGCCCCTTTTTTACACCTCACTGGTTATAAGTGCCAATGAATTACGGTGTTTATCGGTGGAACTTGCTACAACACCATGAATTCACTGTAGAACGCTGCTTTTTGTCATTCCCCACCAGACTGTTGTGTACACTACACAACGGCAGCCTATTTACTTTTGGCACGTTATTGAGTTTACACAACACACGCACTACTCATTGTGGAAATTAGCCAGCAAAACACCCCTGATGACCCCATAACTGTAAAAACTAGCTAAAAAAGCTATGTAAACTTTATTGGCTTGTCACCTCATGACGTATCTAACACCCTCTTAAACTCCAACACAGCTTAAAAACAGCGCACTTTCACGCGCATTTGCTTATTTTATTCAAAGTACGCTCATCAGGAGGGGACTATCCATGAGCAAAATCACAGGCAAAACGTTGTTCCGGCTGATCGCCATTGCAGTTGGTTCAGCCATTATGGTGTTTGGTGGCGTCATATTCGCTCAGGATGAGGGCGAACCTGCTGACGACGCGGCGGCTGCCGAAGAAGTTGTGGCCGAAGAAGAAGCTGCCGCCGCCGAAGAAGTGACGATGGTCACAACCGAGCAACTTGATGAAGTCGCTTATCGCATTGACTACGTTTGGATTTTGGTTGCGGGCTTCCTCGTGTTCTTCATGCAGGCGGGCTTCGCTATGCTAGAAGCGGGTTTCATCCGGCAAACGGGTGTGGTGAACTCGCTCACCGAAAACTTTGTAGACGCGGGCCTGACGGGTATTCTGTTTTGGGCAGTGGGTTACACAGTCGCTTATGGTACCAGCCAGGGCGGCTTCATCGGTGGCGGTGACTACCTGTTCTTCAGTGGCATTGCTGCTGATGGCACACTAGATGATGCCCTTTACCTGGGGTTCTTCTTCCAGTTTGCCTTCGCTGCTGCTGCCAGCACGATTGCAACGGGCGGCATGGCCGAACGCACCGACTTCGTGGGCAAGATTATCTACAGCGCAATTGTAGGTGCCGTTCTGTACCCGGTCGTCGTTCACTGGATTTGGGGCGGCGGCGGCTGGCTGTTCGAGGCTGGCTATAACGACTTCGCAGGCAGTGCTGTGGTTCACATGGTCGGGGGTATCCTGGCCCTGGTAGGGGCCATTGTCATCGGGCCGCGTGCCGGCGTAGACCCGAAGAACCCGCCGCGCCCGCACAACCTGGCCCTGGCCACGATTGGTACATCCATCTTGTGGTTTGGCTGGTACGGCTTCAACGTCGGTTCCACGCTGGACGCCACCAGCCCCGGCCTGATGGGCCTGGTTGCCACCAACACCACGATTGCCGCTGCCGCTGGTACGATGAGCGCCATGTTCTTCGCCTTCTCCACTAAGGGCGGCAAGTGGGACCTGTCCCTGGCGCTAAACGGGGCGCTGGCTGGTTTGGTGGGCATCACGGCGAGCTGCGCGTTTGTGGCCCCGTGGGCAGCACTGCTTATTGGCCTGACGGCGGGCGTGGTTGTGGTCATTTCTGTTGACATCGTTGCTGGCGCAGGCATTGATGACGCAGTGGGTGCCTTCGCAGTTCACGGCGCTTGCGGTATGCTGGGCGTGCTGAGCATCGGCTTCTTCGGCATCGAGGAACTGCTGTGGAGTGACGTGGGCGCTGGCCTGTTCATGCCCAACGGTGGGGTTGGCCTGCTGTGGCTGCAATTTTACGGGATGGCCGCTGTTGCCATCTGGACGACGGTTACGGCTGCGGTTATGTTCCTGGGCCTGAAGGCCATCGGCAAGCTCCGCATCCCGGACAACGCGATGGACATGGGCATCGACGTGTACGAGCATGACGCCAGCGTATGGCCAGACGTGCTGGACATCGACGCTGAAAAGGGCGCTGCCCCGGCTATGGGTGACTAAACGCCCCGTGTAACACCCCCCTGTGCAAATTTGTGCAAATGCCCTGTTGAGTCCGCTCAGTGGGGCATTTTGCTTTTGGGTGGTAACGACTCAAATGCTAAACGCAGCTTACGGTATCACCCCCGCCCTCACCACAGCGTCGCAGGGGTTGGGGTGAGGGCTGAGTGGTTACTTTGGGGTGCGGGTATGCGGGCCACATGACCTGGTTAGGCGTTGGGGGGTACTTCCTACTCTGGGTTAAGGCCAGACTAAGCGTTCATTTAAGACAATTACGTATTATTTCGAGTCGGTGCCCGTAACACGCCCACACAACTGCCACCGGGCACACCATACCTAATTTGTAACTCTGAGGATTTCCATGACTGCCCATGTATGCCTGCTCGAAGACAACTACGCCCTGCGCCGTTTTTACGTCAATGCGCTGCTCAAAGCCGGTTATGACGTTACCGAAGTGAGTAATTTGAAAGAAGCGAACGCGGCCTTCGACCAACTGGCTATTGACGTGTTTGTGTGCGACATCGAACTGGCCGACGGCAACGCCTGGCGCTTGCTGGATCGCATCACCGCCGCAGGCAAGCCCGTTGTAACCATGTCTGCCTGCTTTGAGCATTCGCACAGCAGCCGCGAAAAAGGCATCGACCACTTCTTGATGAAGCCCTTTCCTGTGCGTAAGCTGGCCGAACAGGTCACTGATGTGCTGGGCGCGGCGACGGGCACGGGCGTTTAATCCGCGTGCTAAACCATCGTCTGGGCCGGGTCGGCCAGGACGAACGGCGTTTCACTGTCACGCAGCAGGTCAGCCAGCCGCAGGATGTAGTCGCGCTCTTTGGCCCGCTCAGTTGGCTTGTGGCTCATATCTGGCGGGTAGGTGGTATCGTCTGCCGTGTCAGGATGGACAACAATTTCTGTTACCCCCCCCAGGCGTGTAAGGGTATCAAGCAGGCTGGCTGGTTCTTGCAGCAGCCACGCCTGAATACTCGTCAGATAGTCCGGGGTGGCCCGCAGGTTGTCCGGGTGAAATAGTTCTTCGGGTGCCTGCACCAAGAAGTTATATGGGATGACCGTGCTGCTCGTCTGGAAGACACGCACCCAACTCACGCCGTAACGCTCCCCCAGGCTCAGCACCCGCTTCCGCAAAGATGGCACCACATGAAAGTGCATATGCGTGGTCAGGTGGTCAGGATTGCGCCCGGCCAGCGCGATATACGCCTCGATTTGCGCCACCATTTCCGCTTCGACGGCTTCCAGCCAGCTTTGCACCGGGAACATCGCCCGTGGGAACAACATTGTGCGCGGCTGAAAGCGCCCATCGGCCAGGGTGAGGCCCGCGCCATTGCTCACATCCGTCAGCGGGTAGCCGTCCGTCAGGTTGAGGTGAACCCCACCTTTGAGCGACGGCGTTTGCGACAGCATGTACAGCGCATGGTCTGCCGCCGGGAAGTTCATCATCACGGTGGCTGTGGTTACAATCCCGGCGCGGTGCAACTCATAAGCCGCGTTGTTGATGCCTTCGGACAGACCGCAATCGTCAGCCGTGACGATTAACTGGTGTGTGGCATGGTCGGACATATCACTCCCGTAGTTGTTCGTAAATTACAAGCCCTTAAATGATACAGCGTAAAGATTTTACCCTACTGGCCCCTTTGTGTTAAGGGTACGCGGGCTAAGGGTTGCTCCGGTTGCAGCCACGCGGGCCAGCGGCGGCGGCATCGCCCGCCCTGTGGTGACAATACGAGCAATGGTTTCCGCTGTCACATGCAAATTCCCATAATCAGGTGCCATCAGGTAGGCGCTCTTATCCAGGTAGCCTGCCCGTCCGTTGTGCTTAACATTACCCATATATGTAAACGTGATCTTACCAGAGCGCCTGGCCACGTTCCAGCGCGACAGCGGCAGCACATCCAGGTTGCTGATGTGCCAGCGGCTCGGTGACAGCACCCACCCGATGCGCTGCACACCATCCCGCCTGCCGTACAAATGGTAGATATGCTCCGCGTCCGCTGCGCCGGGGTCACCGCCCATCACGCCGCCCAGCGAAATCACGGTGATGGGCGCGTCAATCATCCGCTTGAGGTAAGGCACCACCCCAACCGCAATCTGGCCGCCGCCGCTGTACCCCAGCAGATACACCGGTCGCCCGCTGCCGCGCTGGTAGCCGTGCGCCACCAACTGCGCCACAATCAGCCGGGCAAAGCCGGTGTTGTAAATCGGGCCGTAGCGCTGGTCTGCACTGACGGCCACCTGAAACGCATTGCGAATGTTAATCAGGAAGCCCACAAAGCGCCGCAGCCCTTTACCACTCAGTTTCATCCGCAGGGCAAAACGCCAGAACCACGCAAACACGCGCTGCCCGGTGAGCGCCTGGTTGCGTACACTGTACGGGTACACGTCTTTGACGACCGTCACGGTGGGCAGCATCTCATCCAGCACGTCCAGCAGTTCGTTTTCCTCGTCCAGGAAGAAATCGCCGCTTACCCCACTGATGCCCGTCAGGTAAACCAGATACGCCTCGGTGCCTTCCGGTTCGGTTTCTGTGGCGGCAGGTTCCAGCTCAGGGGGCATTTCGTCGTCCCCCTCGAACCAGCCCGCCCACCAGCCGAGTGTTTCCAGCGGGGCCACCAGCAGCGCGACCACCAGCCACAACGCCAATAAGGTCACAAGCAGGCCCGGCTCCAGCAGAAAAGACAGGTTCACCGTTTGCGCTCCTCGTCGTCACCTGTAATTTGCTTTACAAACGTATCAAATGGGCGTGAGTCTACTGCCGCTTGCACTTGCAGCACCAGCCGCTTGCCCGCCGCCAGGTTGCGTAAGCGCCGCGCCCACCTCACAAACGGCTTGCCCACCGTCGCCCGCATGACCAATATCACCAGCCCGCCCGCCAGGCTCACAATCACGGACTGGTATACCGTCAGGCTGAGTACGGTGCCGACGGCGAAGACAATCGCCACAAACACCCAGAAGTACAAAATCGTCAGGATACCGGTGCCAAAATACGGAATGAGGCCCAAAAAACCGAACACCAGCGGCGCGTAGCCCAATCCCACCGCCCGGATGACCGCCAGCAGCGACACATCGGGCCGGAATAACAGCGTAGCAATCACCCAGATAGACGCAATCCACAGCACATAGCCGCCCAAAAACAACACCGACCCGATAAAGATACTAATCACAAAGCGGCGCGGGCCGATCTCATTAACGAACAGAATCACGCTCTGGCCGATGCGCTCGCTCAGGCCCGCCACCAGCACAATCGCTACAGATAGATACAGCACCCCCGGCTGGTCATGGACGGCGGCAATCACGCCGCGCTCACGGCGCAGGATGGCCCCCACGATCTTGAAGAACGTGTCGGTGGCGGCCCCGAAGCTGCTCAGGTCGATGTCGAATGGCTCCATAGGCAGTATGTCGTGTGCTTTCTTCCCCATATAAAACGCTACTTATTCTAACTGCTATTCGCAAACGGGGCATTAACAACGCGCAAAATCCGGGTTGAACCTTGCCAGCAAGCACCTCTGTCGTCCAAACTGTGCGCTATGACCCATATCCTGTTTGTGAGCAGCTACACCGGGCTGGGCGGCGGCGAAACCGCCAGCCTCACCCTGGCCGACCACCTGGACGGCTACACACCGCATCTGTTCGTCCCTACCGAGGGCGCGTTTAGCACAGCGTGGCGTGAGCGCGACTGGCCCGTGCATGTGCAGCCCTACCGGGGCGCAACGGTGTACTTCGTTCCGGCGGTGTGGGCGCGGCTGCCCATCAGCCGCCGCATAGAGCGCGTCATCCGCGAGTGCGGCATTGATGTGGTTCACAGTGACTACCACACCCTGCCAATGGCCCTGCCCGCTGCCCACCGGGCGGGCGTGCCCTGCGTGTGGACGTGTATGGGCTGGTGGTTCCAGCCTAAGCGCTGGCAGCGCGGGTTCTTCCAGCAGGCAGACGCAACGTTCGCTCACTCGCAGGCCATCCGGGATGGGTTTTTGGGCCAGCCGCCATTTATGCCCCCGGAGCGGGTTCAGGTGCTTTACCCCGGCGTGGATACCACCCGCTTCAATCCCCGGCACAATGGCAGCCCTGTTCGTGATGAGATTGGCGCATGGGATGTGCCAGTGGTGGCGATGGTGGGGCGCTTCCAGCGGGTGAAGGGCCAGGACGTGTTCATTCGCATGGCGGCGCGGGTGGCAAGGCGCTTCCCACAGGCGCACTTTGTGATTGTGGGCGAGAATTTACAATCCGCCGCAGACCGCCACTACAAACAGCAGGTGTTGGCGCTGGCAAAGGCGCACCCACGCCTGCGGCTGCACTTTCTCGGCTACCGTGCGGACGTGGAAACAGTCATGGCGGCAGCAGACGTGATGGTGTGTCCGTCGCAGTTTGAGAGCTTCGGTGTGGCCAATATGGAGGCTATGGCCAGCGGCAGGCCCGTCGTCAGTACCAACCGGGGCGGCCCGGCTGAGGTGGTGGTGGACGGCGTGACGGGCTACTTGGTAGCGCCAAACAACCCCGCTGCACTGGCAGACCGCGTGATCGAACTGCTGCACAGCCCGCACACCCGCCGGGCGTTCGGGGCGGCAGGCCGGATGCGGGCACAGCAGGTGTTCAGGGCGGGGGCCGTCGCGGCGGCATTCGACGCACGAGTGCGCGAGGTGCTGTAACCCAACGCCACAGTCAGCCACCGCTTGTCACCGCGCCCGCCGTCTATGATAATCACGGGCAATCGCCAATCACGAAAAAAGACGCCACATGACCGACTTACTCGACCAGTACGCCTACCTGTGGACAACCGAAAAACACCAGTGGGTACTGCTCACCGACGAGGAGAGCCAGCGCGAAAAGGACTTCACCATCTATCACGTTAAATTGTGGCGCATCCTCACCGTGCCAGACGAGGCCCTGCACCGTGCCATCGTCGCCAAAATGATCGAAGCCGGGACGCCGCAGGTCACGGATGAAGACGTGTTTGGGCGCAAATAACCGATGGGCACGCTCTACATTGTTCCTACGCCGATTGGCAACCTGGAAGACATCACGCTGCGGGCGCTGCGAATCCTCAAAGAAGCGGCGCTCATCGCTGCGGAAGATACACGCACGTCGCAGGTGCTGCTGGATCACTACGCCATCACCACGCCCACGACCAGCTATCACGAACATAACAAGCTAAGCAAATTGGAAGACATCCTGAACACGCTGGCGAGCGGTGATGTGGCCCTCATCAGCGATGCGGGCACCCCCGGCGTCAGCGACCCCGGCTACGAACTCATCCGGGCGGCAGTGGATGGCGGCTACCCGGTGGTGCCGCTGCCGGGGGCCAACGCCGTGATTACCGCGCTGGTGGGCAGCGGCTTTCCGTCCGATGCGTTTGTGTATATCGGCTTTTTGCCCAGGAAAGACAAAGCGCGGCGTGACCTGCTGGTGGAACTGCGTAACGAGCGCCGCACCATCGTCGCCTATGAAAATCCGTACCGGGTGGCCGCTACCCTGGCCAATATCGCAACCGTGATGGGGTCACAGCGCATGGTGTGCGTGGCCCGCGAGATCAGCAAGAAGTTCGAGGAGTTCTACCGTGCCCCGGCGGGGGATGCCGCCGCCCGCTATGCCGATGAGGCCCCGAAAGGGGAGGTGACGCTGGTCATCGGGGGGATGCCGGAAGTAGACGCACAGTGGGACGAACCCCGCGTGCGCGACGAACTGCTCCAGCGGCTTGCCGATGGGGAAAAGCTCAGCCGGGCGGCCAAGCAAATCGCGCAGTTAAGCGGCTGGAACAAGCGCGACGTGTATGCGCTGGCCAACGAGGGTTAACCGGGCGGCCCGTCACACGCCGCGTCTAATTTGAGGTGCTGTGCTTTTGCCCACCCCGTGAAGGCATTGTTGCCATAGCGGATTTCGTACCACATGGCCCCGTCATCCGCCCACATAGCCAGCACCACCACACGCTCCCCAATAATGACCGGGGGGCGCTGTGGGCTGTGGGCGTCGTGTGTTGCGCGGACGACATCGACCCTTCGGGCGTCTGTGTCGCCCACGATGACGGCTGTACAGCCCGTGATGGCAGGCGGCTCAGTGTTCGTCAGCGCATTGACGGCCAACCCCAGCGCCCCCACAAAGGCAATCGCCACAAAGATCAACCGCCCACGCGGGGACGGGTTGGTAAACTGCCCGGTGTGAGTGGGGGCCGGCTGCATCACCGCGTCAAAGTCGGCTTGCTGGGTGGGGCTGGCCTGGGCGCGGGCTGCTTGCAGCACGGCCACCAGGGCGGGCTGGCCGGTTTCCATTTCACCTATGTTGAGCAGTTGGCGCACCAACTGCGGCGCAAAGACTTCCGTTTCAAGCGTGAAATCCAGACGCCCTTCGAGTGCCTCAGCAGCGGGGTCAGTGCCCAACGCCCGCTCAACAAGCGCCCGCCGCGCCGTTTCAGGGGTCACAAACGGTGAGATGAGCGCGACAATGCGCTGGAAGTGCTGTGGGGAAATATCCGGCATAGCTGGCTCTTGGGGTCACGGTCAATCGTCGCCAGTATGTCTTGGCACGGTAGGGAGGGCAATAGGCGTTATCTGGCGGGCGGCATACTATGACCTGTGTTAAGCTGAATGTATTCGCACAGGATTGGAGGCCAGGCTGTGAAGCTTCGTTCACTGTCATTGAGCAAACTCGCCGCGATAGCCCTTGTTATCGCCATGATCGTTCCGTTGTTGGTCGTTTACATTCGCTATTTTGAAAGCCTGGATGTGGCAGGCACAACCCTGGGCCTGGACTGGATGGACACGCTGTATCTGGCAGTAGAGGGGGGACAGTTGAGCTACACCGCTGAGCATACCCCACGCTACCCGCCCTGGGGCCTGATGTGGGCTGTGCCGCTGGGGCTGCTGTCTCCCCAGGGCAGTTGGGGCGTGCTGGCGCTGATTGACGTGATCGTGGTGTTCCTGAGTGTGCCGCGCCTGCGGGGGCGCTTTGCCGTCCCTGACCGGCGGGTGCGCTACGCGGCGGCACTGCTGTTGGCATTGCTGGGGTTCCCGCTGCTGCGTACCGTGATCGACGGCAACCTGGAAATTTTGGCGACGGCAGGCGCACTCATTCTGGTGGCGGGCTACCGGCTGCAAAACCCGGTTGTGCTGGCTGTGGGGGCCTTAATCGCAACAGCCAAGCCCCAGGTAACCCTGCTGTTGGCGCTGGTGGCGGGATTGTATGCCATTGGGCATTGGCCGCGCCGCGAATGGCTCACAGCAGCAGGCTTCGCCGGTATCGTGATCGGGGTGATGTTGTGGTTCACTGGCGAAGCCTGGTTGGCAACCCTCTCGACGATGCAAACACGAGGCAGCATCATGGACAGCAGCCTGGTGTCGTCAGCAGCCCGGACGGGGGTCATTCCAGGGTGGCTGGTAACAGGACTGCGGGCGGCCCTGGTGATCGCATCATTGTGGGTGTGTTACCTCACCCGCTGGACGCTATCACGGGAGAAGGCGGGCATGTTGATTGCCGCATCCCTGCTGATTGCGCCATATGCAGCCGGGAACAGTGCCCTGAGTGTGTATGCCGTTGGGGTGATTCCGTTTTTCATCAAGCGGCCCATAATTGGCGGCGTTTTGATTGCCCTGACGAACTTGCCCTATTTGGCATTGGGCAACCCCGATTTACAGTTCAACTACTCCGCTTACTATTGGACTGTCTACTTTGGGGTGGCGTGGGCCGGGCTGGGCTGGCACGTTTACCAGACGGAGCGTTTTGTACCAGATGACGCAGCCGAACCCACGCAGGCACCCACTGCGGGGGTGGGGGCAAGCGCATAGCCAATGCTGCCAGGGTGATATTTTATAGGGGTACCCCAGCGGCAAACCCAGGGCGAAGCAACCCTTCGCCCCGACCCAGACGGGTTGACCACACCACACCACAGCCCGTTTCCGCCTAGAGCAGCCGCATCGGCGTTTCAAGCAGGTCTTTGAGCGCCTTCATGTATTCGCCGCCCTCAGCGCCGTTGAGGACGCGGTGATCCGCGCTCAGGGTGAGCTTCATCAGCGTGGCCACACCGATTTGGCCATCTTCCTGCACGATGGGCGTCGGCTTAGACATGCCCACCGCCACAATCGCCGACGAAGGCGGGTTCACAATCGCCAGGAAGTTATCCACGCCGTACATGCCCAGGTTGCTCACGGTGATCGTCTCCCCCTGGATGTCCTGCGGGGTCACCTTGCCAGCACGGGCACGCCCGATCTTTTCGCGGTTCTCGCGGGCCATAGGCCGCAGCGAAAGGCGGTCTGCATCATGAGCCACCACGTTCATCAGGCCGCCGCTGTCAAGGGCAACGGCAATGCCCACGTTCACACGGTCATGAACGACGTACTGGTCGCCGTACCAGTGCTTGTTGGCGTTGGGCACCTGCCGCGCCGCCAGCGCAACGGCCTTGACAATCATGTCGTTCACGCTGATGCGGTCGGCTTTGTCGGTGATGCCCTCGTTCAACTGGGCACGCAGGGCCAGCAGCGCGTCCACGTTGGCCTCAATCGTCACGTAAAAGTGCGGCACCTGCTGCTGCGAGGTCACCATGCGCTCTGCGATGCGCTTCCGCAGCTTGCTCACGTCTTCCGTGTTGATGCCGTCGCCTGTGGGCACCTTGCTATAGGACGGGCCAGCCAGAAAGCCGATGTTATCGGGCAGGGCGGCGGGCTGGGCCGGGGCCGCTTGCGGCTGTGCGGGGGCCTGCGGCTGGGCCGGGGTCGCTTTGCCGGGGACGAACGTCTCAACGTCCTTTTTGGTGATGCGCCCGCCGGGGCCGCTGCCGCTGATCTGGTTCAGGTCGTAGCCCAGTTCTTCTGCCACGCGCCGCGCTACGGGGGAGACCTTAATGCGTCCGTCAGCGGTGCGGGCGGGTTCGCCGCCGTTGCCACTGGCGGAGGCCCCGTTAGACGAGCCGTTGGCCGATGCAGCCACCGGGGCGGCCTCTTGCTGTGGTTCGGGCCGGGCGGCTTGCTCGTCGCCCGCGTCTGCCGGGGCCGCTTCGCCCGCTTCGCCCACAAAACCGATTACCGAGCCAATTTTCAGTTGATCGCCCGGTTCAAACTTCCACTCCAGGATAGTACCGGCCACCGGCGATTGCACCTCAACGGTGGTCTTGTCGGTTTCGACTTCAGCGATTACGTCGCCCTCTTTAATTTCGTCGCCGGGCTGCTTTGTCCAGTCGATGAGCAGCGCGTCGTCCATGTCCATGCCCAGGTCGGGCAGTACGATTTCTTTTGCCATTGCTTACAGCACCTCTTTCACAGCTTTGATGACTTTTTGCTTGTCCGGGAGTGCCTGAAGTTCCAGGCTGGCGTTATACGGCAGCGGCACGTCCTCCGCAGCGACCCGCTTGATGGGCGCGTCCATGTGGTCGAACATCTCTTCTTGCAGCTTGGCGGCAATTTCGGCCCCCACGTTAAACATGGGCAGGGCTTCTTCCACGATAACGGCGCGGTTGGTTTTGCGGAAGCTCTCATAAACGGTGTCCAGGTCCAGCGGGCGCAGCCAGCGCAGGTCTATCACTTCGGCTTCGATGCCCTCTTTGGCCAGGTCGCGGGCGGCTTCTAAAGCCCAGGCCACCCCACGCGCATACCCGATAAGGGTTACATCACGGCCTTCGCGCTTGATGTCGCTTTTGCCGATGGGCACCAGGTAGTCCGGGTCGTCTGCGGGGATTTCGCCCACCGCGCTGTACATGGCGATGCTTTCGGTAAACAGCACCGGGTTATCATCGCGGATGGACGCCTTGAGCATCCCGTAGGCGTCCAGCGGGGTAGACGGCATCCCGACGTAAAAGCCGGGGAAGTGCGCGAAGATCACCTCTGGCGTGTGAGAGTGCGTGGCGGTAGCCTGATTGCCCCAGCCGCTGGCGGCGCGGATCACACACGGGACGGTGAACTGGCCGTTAAACATATAATGCACCTTCGCCATGTGGTTGATGATGGCATCGAAGGCCAAAAAGGCGAAGTTAATCGTCATGATTTCGGCCACCGGGCGCAAACCGTTCATGGCTGCGCCCACAGTGGCCCCGGCAATGGCAGCTTCGCTGATGGGTGTGTCGCGCACGCGGCGCTCGCCAAACTGCTCATAAAAGCCGCGAGTGACGCGGTGGGTGCCCTGCCATTTGCCCACTTCCTCACCCATCACGAACACGCTTTCGTCGCGTTCCATTTCTTCCCACAGCGCCTGCCGCAGCGCCTCGCGCATCTGCGTGCGCTTCATTGTCATTGTTGGGGTTGCCATAATGTTCTCGCTCCAGTTCGGTTACACGTAAACGTGATTGTACAGCTCTTCGGGGGCGGGGTCTTCGCTGGCGCGGGCATAGGTGATGGCCTCCTCCACCTCGTCTTCGACCGTCGCCCGGATGCGTGCGAACTCGGCTTCGATGTCTTTGTAGTCTTTTTTGCGGATGTATTCGGCCAGCACGTCGATGGGGTCGCGCTGCTTGAACTGTTCCATTTCCTCGGCGCGGGTTTCGTACATGCGGTCACTCACACCGTGCCCGCGATAGCGATACGTCATGCACTCCACGAAGACGGGGCCGGTTGCGCGGGCGTGTTCCGCCGCTTGGGTGATAGCCTCGTACACGGCAATAGTATCCTGGCCGTCTACACGGCCCAAACTGAGCATATTATACGCCTGGGCGCGTTCGTGCAGCACCGGGTTACCCGATGTTTCTTCCACACTGGTGCCCATGCCATACAGGTTGTTTTCCAGCAGCCAGATGACCGGTAGCTGCCACACGGCGCTCATGTTCAGCGCTTCGTGGAAGTAGCCGTTATTGCTAGCCCCGTCGCCCACGTAAGAAAGCGTCACATGGTCTTCGCCCCGGTAGTGGTCGGCCAGGGCGATGCCCGCCGCCAGCGGTAAGTGCCCCCCCACAATGGCGTAGCCACCCCAAAAGTTATGTTCCCTGGAGGCGATGTGCATGGAGCCACCCTTGCCGCCACTAGTGCCCGTGCGCTTGCCGAACATCTCTGCCATGACGTATTTGGGGGCCACCCCGCGTGAGATGGCGTGGCCGTGATCGCGGTAGGCGGTAATCACATGGTCGGTGTCGCGCAGCGCCCGGATGGCCCCCACAATCACGGCTTCCTGGCCGTTGGCCAGATGAAGGTAAACGCCGCCGATTTCCTTCGCGGCGTACAGTTCGCCGGAGCGCTCCTCAAACCGTCGAATCAGCACCAACTCATGGTACATCGACAGCAGGTCTTCTTTCTTCAGCGCCATACTTGCTCCTGATCGTTATTTTTTACCATACGTTTCACAGTCCATGCCCCAGTTTACCGCATGGACTGTACACCGTTCAACTAAAGCTGAGGCCAGGGCTTTTGCAAAGTCTAAGGTTTCACATCGCGGGGACGCTGTCCCCGCCCCCTGCAAAGGGTTGGCACCCTTTGAACCCGTGTTTTCGGACGCAAAGCGTCTGAAAAGGTAAGTTTTTGTGTAACTGCTCAGGCACTCGGCTGAATTCCCCCATCCCCTAGCCCCTTACCCCCAAAATGAGGGAAGGGGAACACCGCCGAAGGCGGCACAAACCCCTCCCCCACTATCGCCGCTACGCGGCGGGAGGGAGGGGTTTGTGCCGCCTTCGGCGGTGTTCCCCTTCCCTCATTTTGGGGGTAAGGGGCTAGGGGATGGGGGAATTCAGC
>DAOTTY010000108.1:0-12364 GCA_034437575.1 Anaerolineae bacterium
CGATTACGGCCAGCAGCATGGGCAGGGCCAACCGCCGCAGGTAGCGATAGTCAATCGCGGCGAAGAAGATCATCGCAATCAGGCCGATGGCCATCGTCTGCGCGTGCCGGATGAGAAAGTAGGCGCGGTTGTTGTACTGCTGGTAGCCCCAGTCAAAGGTGGTGCTGTAAACCATCATCAGGCTGATAGACAGCAAGATACCCACCACCGTGAGCAGGTACACATCCACGCCTGCGAAAAAACGAATGATGGCGGGCTGTTGGGCTTCGGTTTTGGACGTAGGTGCTGCGATGCGGGGGCGGACAGCCTCACCGCGTATCAGCGGCGGTACGGGGGCGTCATTGTCAATAAACTGCGGCGCGTTGTCAGTCATGGCACGTCATATCCAGACGATTACGATCAAGTGTATTATAGCGAAGCGACAAGTTCCCGAAAGTGAACCCCACGCGCAGCGAAGTCCGGGTAGGCGTCGTAGCTGGTGCCGCCGGGTGACAGTAACACAACGTCGCCACTTTGTGCAATGCGGCTGGCCTCGGCAACGGCTTCGTCCAATGTGGCAACACGGGTCACGCTGGCGGTTTTGTCCAGGTCTTGCAACTGCTTCACGACGATGTCCGCCGCGTCACCGCCAAATGCGATGATCTGCCGGGCCTTCCGCACAGCCAGTTGCAGCATGTCATTCCAGGGCAGCTTCTTATCTGCCCCGCCTAACAGCAGCACCAGCGGCTCGTCGTAGCTGTGAAGCGCAGCCAGCACCCGCTCTGGCGCGGTAGCGATGCTGTCGTTGACGTAGGTCACATCGTTAACGACACGCACGGTTTCCAGCCGGTGTTCCACGCCCTTAAACTCCCGAATGGCTGTGCCCATTACGTCCGGCGTTACGCCCGCTGCCCCGGCTAGCACACACGCTGCCAGGACATTTCTCAGGTTATGTTCCCCGCGCAGTTGGATGTCGCTGCGCTCACAAATAACAGTGGCCTCACCGCTGGGGTGCGCCTCACCAACGAGCATCAACCGCTCACCGAGCAAGAAAGCCCCGTTGGAGATCATACTTTCTGCACTGAACCACAACAGCCGCCCGTTCACCTGCTCTTGCAAGTGATGGCTGCCACCGTCGTCATAGCCCAGCACGGCAGTGTCATCACCGGATTGGTGCGTGATAATGTTGGCTTTGGCAGCGGTGTAGGCTTCCATCGTGCCATGACGATCCAGGTGGTTGGGGGTGATGTTCAGCACGCCTGCGATCTGCGGGCTGTGTGTCATCAACTCAAGCTGAAAGCTCGAAAGTTCCATAACAACGATGTGATCTTGCTCAATGTTGTTCAGGTCATCTAACAGAACATTGCCGATGTTGCCGCCTACCCACACGGTATGGCCCGCTTCTTGCAAAATGGCACCTGTAAGCGTGGTGGTTGTCGTCTTGCCTGCGCTGCCCGTGATGCCAATCACCGGGGCCGGGCAGTATTCCAGGAACAGTTCTGCGTCGTTGGTGATGGGTAACCCGGCTTTGGCGGCCTGTTGAACCAGCGGCAGGCTCAATGGCACCCCGCCAGATACACACACCATCTCCACGCCATTGGGAAGGGTTTCGGGTTGTTCGCCCAACATGAACTGCGTGCCAGGGTAGTCATCCGGGTTGATGTTAATATCCTCAGCGGTACGTCTGTCCGTCACGATGGGTTGCGCCCCTACCCTGGGCAGCCAGCGGGCCAGGGCCTGCCCCTGTCGTGCAAAGCCAATCACCAGCACTTTCTTGCGCTTTAATCGTCCGTTACCTGTCATAGTGTTGATTGCTTTCTGTCATGTGCGGCGTTTATCACAGCAGGGCCAGGGCCACGCCAATGAACGCACCCAGTATACCCACCAGCCAGAAGCGCTGCACAATTTGCATTTCACTCCAGCCGCCCAGTTCAAAGTGGCCATGCAGCGGTGCCTGCCGAAACAACCGCTGTCCCCCTGTCCACTGGAAGTAAATCACCTGCAATATCACGGACACGGTTTCTACCAGCGGCACCAGCGCAATGATGGGCAGCAGCAGCCACTCGCCCGTCATCATAGCGATCATGCCCAACGTCGCGCCCAGTGCCAATGAGCCGGTGTCCCCCATGAACAGTTGGGCGGGGTGCGCGTTGAACCACAAAAACGCAAACAGTGCCCCCACCAGCACAAAACAGAACTGTGTCAGGAAGATTTGCTGCTGGGTGAAGCTAATCACGCCATAGGCGGCAAACGCGCTGGCCGTAATGATCCCGGCTAGCCCGTCCAGCCCGTCGGTCAGGTTGATGGCATTGGAAGTTGACACAATCACAAATGTGGCCAATGGAATAAAGATGAACTGGCTCACAGGGAACGCTGCCCCATCTAGCAGGGGCAGCACGATCACGTTAGCAAAGGCAAAACCGCCCTGGTACAACGAAAAAATTGCCGCAGCGATTAAAGCCAGCACCAACTGCGCCAGGATTTTGGCGCGACCCGTGATGCCCTCACCAATCGGCCCACCGCCTTGAATGCCTTCCCAATCGTCAATCATGCCCAGAATAGCAAACCCAACCATGACGAATAGGGGCAGCAGCACGCTCGCGCCCTCACCTAACCGCAGGATATTCACAACGTTTAGCGCGACAGTAATCAACACCGTCGGCAGGATAATCATAATGCCGCCCATCGTGGGCGTGCCCGCTTTGAGTTGGTGGGCTTCCCCCAGTTCGGCACGGATTTGTTTGCCAATGCCCAGCCGCCGCAAAATCTCTACAAATGGCCCGCCCCAGATGATGCCCAGTACAAACGCAATGACCCCTGCTGTTAGCGCAAAAGGGAGACCCGTTTGGGCCGTGATGTCATTCATGGCCCCTTGCCCTAGCGCGTCCATATGTCATTAACGGTGCCACCCTCTGCAACCAACTGCCGCCGGATGTCGTCTGACGGAATTTCCATCATAATTACGAGTTGCTCGGCCAATCGCGCAAACGCTGGCGCGGCCACCACACTCCCCCAATAGCCATTCGGACGGTCGAGTTTTATCAGCACAATCACCTGTGGGTCATCCGCTGGCAGGAAGCCGATAAACGTCACAATGGAAGTATCCGGCTCGTAGCCCAGCGGCGATGGAATCTCTGCGGTGCCCGTCTTGCCTGCGACGGTGTAGCCGGGCAACTGTGCTTCTGGGATGCCCTCATTGACCGTTTGCACCATCATGTCGCGCACAATGCGGGCTGTTTCCGGGGAGATAGCCCGCTTGAGGGTAGACGGCTGCGACGGGTATACCCGGTTACCGTCTATAATCTGGTGGACGATATGCGGCTGCATAATCAGGCCATTGTTGGCAATGGCGGACGCGGCTGTAATCATTTGCAGCGGCGTGACGGCCACACCCTGGCCGAAGCTGTTCGTCGCCAGATTGCTCTCGCTCCACTCCGGGTCGCCTGGCGTAAAAATCGTGCCGATGGCCTCACCTTCCAGGTCAATGCCCGTCGCTCGACCTATGCCGAAGTCATCCATCTTCTCGTAGAAGTTGGTCGGCCCCATTTGAATGCTGAGGGTTGCCGCGCCCACATTGAGCGACTGCACCAGAATTTGCTCCATGCTGACAACACCGCGTGCCTGCCGATCTGCATTGGGGATGGTAATGCCACCAACGGTCATCACGCCGTTATCTACATAGGTATCCTGTGGCGTGACAGTGCCCAAATCGAGCGCGGCGGCCACCGTTAGCACCTTCATGACCGACCCCGGTTCGTACTCGTCAGAGATAGCCGGATTTCGCAGCAGGTCAGGGTCGTCCACATCGAAGAAAGCGTTCGGGTCATATGAAGGGGCACTGGCCATCCCCAGGATTTCCCCCGTGCGCGGATTCATCACAATGATGGTGCCACCCGTCGCGCCTGTTTCTGTGATGGAAAACTGCAACTCGCTTTCGATGAGAAACTGAATGTCACGGTCAATCGTTAGGACAAGGTCACTGCCCCGGTCCTCAACGGCCCGCTCTGTGGGCAAGTCGAACGGAATGCGGCTCACCGTCTGGTCACGGACGCGGCCTGCCAGTTCGTTTTCGTAGTAGCCTTCGATGCCATTGTAGCCGCGCAGGGGTTGTAAACTGCTGTCATCCCCCGCCACAAAACCGAGCACCTGTGCCCCCAGCGTCCCCTGTGGGTACAGGCGTTTGGGCTGGGCACCAATCGTAATCCCAAGTTCATCCATCTGCCGAACGCGGTCGGCGGCGTCTGGCGCGATGGGCTTGGCCAGCAGCACCCAGGGGGCACCGCTGCGGACGGCGTTCATCACGTCGATTTCCGTTACGCCGTACTCACTCAAATCGGCAGAAAGGCGCGTTGCCACGCGCTGCGGTTCGGCAATCAGGTCAGGACTGATGCCCACTTCGTAATCGAGCGAGTTGGTGGCCAGTGGGTTACCCTCACGGTCATAGACGACACCCCGCGCCGCTGCGATGCGCTGGTTTTCGTTGTAGTTGTAGCTGGCCAGGCGGTTGTAATAGCTCATCACGAACGACGGCTGATACTGGAACGTAATCAGCCGCACGAACAGGTAAATCGTGGAAAGTATCATCAGCACCACCACAATCGGCAGGCGGCGGCGCAGGCTCACGCTCTGATCGGTTGTTTTGGGTTTGTTGGGCAGCGTCACGGCTAATTGCCCCCGTAGTTGCGGTTGTATTCGTTGAATTGGCGGGCGAGGTCGTCGGCCTGCTGTTGCAGCCAGCCCATAAACGTCTCATCATATTTTGGCAGCGATTCAGCGCCGTCTTCGAGGGGGGCGACCGTCTGGGAGCGCTGCGGGTTGTAGCCGCGCACAATAAAGTACTCTACTTCGTTGCCGCCCGCCCGCTGGAAGCCGAGTTCTTCGGCCCGCTGAATCAGGCGGGGCACACTGCGTAACTCAGAGATTTCCACGCGAAGTTCCTCGTTAGTCTGTTCCAGGCGGTCGCGTTCGGCCAGCAACTCTTCCAGGCGACGCCCGGTTGTAGACGCATCCGCGACGTTGGATAGGTACAACACGCCGATAATCACAGCCATGAACAGCGCCATCAAAATTAAAATGAACACCTGCCGCCGCCCGTTAATGGGGGAGCGGCGGACGGCCTGCTGGAACCAGTTCTGTGACATGCTACTGCTTCTCCAAAACTCTCAATTTGGCGCTGCGGCTGCGCGGGTTGCGCTCGATTTCTTCGTCCGTTGCGGTAATGGGTTTGCGCGTAATAATCAATCCTTCAGCCTGCTTGTCGCATGTGCAAACGGGCTGTCGCGGTGGGCACACACAATCCGCTGCCGCGTGCTTAAACGCCTGCTTCACGATACGGTCTTCCAGGCTGTGAAAGCTAATCACCGCCAGCCTTCCCCCCGGACGCAGCAGAGCGATAGCCTGGGGGAGTGTGCGCTCTAACACGCCCAACTCGTCATTGACGGCAATCCGCAGCGCTTGAAAGACCCGCGTTGCCGGATGAATGGATTCTTTCCACTTGGCGGGCTTGTTTGCATCAATAATATCCGCGAGTTCAGCCGTGCGTGTATATGGGCGGTGCTGCACGATGGCTTGGGCCAGGCGTTTGCTGTGTTTTTCCTCCCCATAACGGTAGAAAATGTCCGTGAGTTCTTTCGTATCCCACTGATTCACGATGTCCGCTGCTGAGAGGGCACTGGTGGCATCCATCCGCATATCCAGCGGCCCATCCTGCGAGAACGAAAACCCGCGCTCGGCCCGGTCTAGCTGCATGGACGACACGCCTACGTCCAGCAAAATCGCGTCTACGCTGTCCCAGCCAATGCGGGCCGCCGCATCCACCATGTTTTCGTAATTGGTGTGGTCAGTGTGCAGTCGGCCCACGTAGGCGCTCAGGTTTTCGCGTGCCAGCACCAATGCAGACGCATCCTGATCCAGTCCGAGTACCTCGCCCGCCCCGGCATCCAGCAGGGCACGGGTATGGCCGCCAGCGCCCAACGTGCCGTCAATTACACGCTGTGGCGTGCTGCCGTCTGGCATCAGAGCGGTGAGGGTTTCGCCTAACAATACGGGGATGTGAGACATGCTTAGCTTTACTAACGACTTCATGTACGGCTCATTATAACAGCGTTATGGCAATGCGACATCGCCCCACGTCCCGATTGCCGCCCCAGTTTCGTCTATCACACTGGCATTGATGAACCCACGCACCGGGTCAAGCTGGTACAGGCCCACCCGCAGCGATGCTGTTTCCGGCGGCGCGTTAACGTCAATCTGCGTGATGAGCGTATCGCCCTCACACCAGAAGCGCCCCGGCAAAAAGTCGGCGTCACGCTGGCCGATTTTCTCGCCGTCGGCGTCAATGAAGTGAGCGAAGTATTGTAGGTCAAGGTTGGGTTGGGTCGTGGGCATCTGCCACTGCAATTGCAGAATATTGCCGTCCAGGTTGGACCCCGTTAGCCTTACGTCACTATCAAAAGTGACAGTGTTCGCATCCGGTAGGGCGGTCTTAGATAGATCAGACGTATAGACGGTATAGGGCAGTACCGTCACAAAGCGGCCAACTGTGTATTCTGGCCGGTTTGGGGAATCTGGCTCAATAATGGTCATCATTTTATCGGAAGCGGGCCACACAATGAAGTTCGGGCCACTCACCACGCGCAAGCAGCGGTCATCGTGCAGCAGCACCGACCACGCCGCCGCTTCCTCGTCATAGCGGGTGCGGTAGCCATCGCTGATGAGCAGCACGTCATCCGCATCACCTAGTTGAGTGCGGGCGTCCAGGCGGCGGGCAAGTGGCGTGCCAAAGGTGTCCAGCGTGGGGTTGGAGGCAATCTGCGATAATGCCCACAGCCACACAACGGCGTTTGCCGTGATGAGCACGCCAAAGGCTGTTCCCAAAATGGGGCGGACGCGGTATATCGCGTTCCTACGGTGCTTGTCTGTGGTCGCTCTGAATACCCATGTTGCGCTTAGCCCACCCAGCAGGCACCACGCCGGGATGCTCGCCACAAAGTAATGCACAAACACCTGCGTCCACTGCCAGGAAAATACCGCGATAGGCAGTCCAGCCCACAGCAGCACCAACAGGCGGTTCGCCATTGGATGTTCACTGCGAACGCTCGCTATCAACCCGGCCAACATAACAGCGCCCGTGCCCACCATCACAGCGCCCTGTACCCCACCCACCAGCCGGGTTGCACTTTCGGCAATCGTTGGCGCGATTTCGTCCAGCCAGCCTGCGCCCATCGCTAATTGGAAGTTGTACCCCATCGCGTCTGGACTGAATCCAGTGCCACCGTCACGGCTGCGTAAGCTGCTCACTAAATCAGGGTTTTGCTGCACCGCCTGCCAGATGCCAACACCAAACGGCACCATCACGCCCACAGCCAAAACCACACTCAACGTCAGCGAACCCCATACAATCTGCTTGCGCCCGACGATCAAAAACCACGCAATCAGCGGCAGCAGCGCCCAGCCCGCGTAGTGAATTTGCAGCGCCAGCAGCAGTACAGGCAGCGCCAACACCTGAAATACTCGCCGTCCGTCCATAAATCCCAGCAGGCCGAACCATAACGCCAGCAGCAGCAGTGGCGTGTGCATATCCTGTGCCCAAATTTTGCGGCTGTATACCACTGCCCATAGATTTACTGCATACAGCAGCGCTGCCATAAATGCGACGTGGCGATCAAACAGGCGGCGGGCCAGCACAAACAGCAGTCCGACGCCAGCCACGTTGAGTAGGGCCACAAACATCGTTGCCACCAGCGGGTTGTTCGTCAGCTTGTAGGGGATCATCAACAGCCACACGCTGGCCGGGGCATTCGGTAAGCCCACTGATGACGGCATCCCTAACACGGGGAGTGTACCCGCCGCCAGTGCATCTAGCGCCAGTAATGACAGGTACGCCTCGTCGTGCTTGAATTCCACGATGCCAGGGTACGCCAGTCGCATTAGTGCCGCGATGACCAGCACAATTGCTAGCATCAGCCCATCCCGCCGCGTCCAGGCTTGATTGTGCATGATGTTCATTCATCGGCTTACGAAACGGCACCAATTGTACCCGCCGCTATGCGTCCATCAACAGCCAAACCTGAACTCGAAATCTCGTGCCGGAGTGGGTAAAATCGTACAAAGGTTCACATGCAGTTTGCAGATAGAGACCATGCCGTTTGTCGCTCCAGAAAACGTTCAGGCTATATTACGCTCGCTGCCGCTGAAGTCCGGTTGCTACCTGATGAAAGATGATAAAGGCGAAATCATCTACATTGGGAAGGCCAAGCGGCTGCGCCAGCGCGTCCGCAGCTATTTCCAGAATGCTGTCACAGACCCGAAAACACTGCGCCTGCGCGAGAAGATTCATGATATTGACATTATCGTGACGGCAAATGAGGTCAAAGCGCTCATCCTGGAAGAGACGCTAATTAAGCGCCACCAGCCCAGGTTCAATATCAGCCTCAAAGACGACAAGCGCTATCCATATATCAAAATCAACTGGCAAGCCCCGTTCCCTAAGGTAGAAACGACCCGGCGCGTGATTAAAGATGGCAGCCGCTACTTTGGCCCCTACGCGGCCATGTGGGCTGTGCAAGATACCCTTCGCACGCTGCGCCGCGCCTTTCCGTATCTGACGTGTGATCGTGACATTGACGGCCAGGATGAACGCGCCTGCCTGTTCTACGACATCAAACTGTGCAACGCGCCGTGCATCGGCAAGGTGAATCAAGACGAATACCGCGCCATGATTCAGGAACTCATGGACGTGCTGAGCGGCAAATCAGAGGAAGTAGCCGAGCGCATTCAGGCGGAAATGGAGCGGGCCGCTGAGGATTTGAAGTTTGAGCGGGCCGCTGTGCTGCGTGACCAGCTCAAGGCGATTCAGTTCATCACACAAAAACACAAGGCCGTCAGCAAAGGCCTGGAAAATCAGGATGTGATTGCGCTGGCCCACGAAGACAACGCCGCTGTGGTGCAAATTATGTTTATTCGCAACGGCAAGCTCATCGGCAGTGACTCGCGCCGCTTAGATAACATTGACGATGCCACCGAGCAGGAGATGGTCAGCCAGTTTGTGACGCAGTTCTACAGCGATGTGGAAGAAGTGCCCAAAGAACTGATTTTACCGACGGAAGTTGAAGAGGCCCGCATCATTGAGCGCTGGTTGCAGGACAAGCGCGGTGGCAAAAAGGTCACGATTACCGTGCCGCAGCGGGGGGCTAAGCGGCAGTTAGTCAACATGGCAGAAGAAAACGCCACCGAAGCGCTGCGAATGATGAAAGAGCAGTGGGAATCTGACAGCGTGAAGCAGGAAACGGCGCTGGGCGAATTGCAAAAGTACCTCAAGCTGCCTGATGTGCCCAACCGCATTGAGTGCTTCGATATTTCCACGACGCAGGGCACCGCAATTGTAGCCAGCCGGGTTGTGTTTGAGCGCGGCGTACCCAAAAAGAGTGAATACCGCCGCTTCAACATCCGCAGTGTAGACCACAAAGGCAGCGACGATTACCAGTCCATGCGAGAGGCACTCACGCGGCGCTTCCAACGCTGGAAAGACGCGACTGAGAACCCCACACCCATTCCGCCGGGCGGCGAAGACCGCGAAAAAAGCTGGCGTTTGCTGCCAGACCTGCTGATTATCGACGGGGGCAAAGGGCAGCTTGGCGTGGCTGTAGAGGTGCTGGCGGAGTTTGACCTGATGGCAGAGGTGCCTGTTGTGGGCCTGGCCAAGCAGTTTGAGGAGATTTACTTCCCTGATGACCCCGACCCGCTGCTGCTGCCCCGGCGTAGCGAAGCGTTATATCTGGTGCAGCGCGTCCGCGATGAGGCGCATCGCTTTGCGATTACATCGCACCGTAACAAACGCACAAAACTCGGCATGGCCAGCCGCCTCGAACAAATCCCCGGTATTGGCCCAGCCAAGCGCAAGCGCCTGCTGAAGAACTTCGACAACTCGATTGATCGCATTAAATCTGCCAGCGTAGATGAACTTATGGCCGTGCCTGGTATCACCGAAGAAATTGCCGCTGCCATCAAAGACGGCCTCTAGCCTGCTTCATCGGCCTGGGTTTCATGATTTTCAAAACTGACTCGCGCATAGATGTCTGTCAGGGACAACGTCAGGTCGATGGATGCGTCCAAACCTTCGGCCTGCGGCGGTAATGTCAACAAAGTAGCGTGTCGTTGATCTCAAGCAGGCCGTTATGCAGTAGAATCTAGCATGACTTCGCATTTCGAATTGCTGACGAGGGGTTGTGTCGTCCATGACGGAAGAAGCACGCCAACAGGTTTATGAAGCGCTCGTTGATGGAGAGTGGGCAGAAGCACGGCACTACTTGCGTATGCTGGCCAAGCAGCCACCCTCCGCAGACTTTTACTACTACAGCGCCTTCCTTGCCCCCAAACGCAGTCAGGCAACAGCAGTGCTACGCAAGGCACTTGAGCTGGATAATTTTCACCCCGGTGCCAACCGTCTGCTGATGCAAATCGAAGATGGGCAGGTAACAGTACCCGTCAAAGCAACATTGCCCGATGCCCCCTACCGACCAGCCCAGCGCGGCACAGCCGAGGCCCGCGTCATCACCGAGCGGGATATTCAGCGTAAGCGCCAACGCCTGCGCCAGGTTGGTCGGCGACCGTGGTCGCGCTCACAGACTTTGTTAGTTGTGTTCAGCAGTTTGCTGCTGTCGCTGTCGAGTTCGTGGTTGGTGCTGCTGCTGCTTGGGGTCGGCAGTGCGTACACCAATCCGATGATTGAAGCGGCAGGTGGGCAGCAGAGCATTCGTGACTACAACGGAACGCCTATCGCGGAGGTGGAATACCCGGCCCGGCTGAGTGATTTGCCCGCAACATACAATTCGGTTTTGGAACGCGGTGGTGAGAATGCAACGGGTGAAATTTTACGAGATCGTGCCCTGCACGAATACACGGTGATCGCTGTACAGGGCGAGTCGCTCGCTATTGCCGTGCAGTTCTTTTCCCCATTTGCTGAAGATGTTTACCCTAACGTTGCTATCCTAGACCCCACTGGCATTTACGCTGAGGACCGCTGCCGCCGCGAAATCATCATTGATGCCCAGACGGGGGCCGCGTTTGTGTGCAGCATTCACATCAGCGGGTCATGGCAGGTTCGCATCTTTGGGGATGAGGGCAAAAGCAGCGGCGTGTATGTGGTCACTGCTGATGCTCTTATTGATTAGGCGGCGCGTCCGTTATGCCATTGATAAAGAAGTCCACGAGCATTTCATTAATGCGCTGCGCCCGCACATGCTGAACAAAGTGAGAGGCATTCTTGAATATAACCAGCCTGCCTTCGTCACACATATCAATGCTAGGTTCCGCCATATTTACTGACAGCGCGAAATCCTTTGCGCCCCACAGCATCAGGGTCGGCACATGCACGCGCCCGTCTGTGCGCTTTTTGGGTCGAAGCCGTGCCGCTGCCCGATACCAATTCATCATGCTGGTCATGGCGTTAGGCTGGCTCCAGGCTTCTTTATAGCGGCGAACTTGATCGTCATTGAGTTGGGCTTCGCGTTTCATCACATCGGCAAATTGCGACCAATCATTCAGTTTTGCAATTTGCTCTGGCAAGCCCGGAACCTGGAAGAAACCAACGTACCAGCTTCGCAAACCCTGTTCAATGCTGGAGCGGACGAACCGGGTGTACACATAGGGATGCGGTACGTTCATAATCACAAGCTGCTGGAGCCGGTCTGGATACCACATGGCCACATACCACGCAACCAATGCGCCCCAGTCATGGGCAACAAGGCGCACTTTATCGTAGCCCAGGCTGTCGATTAGTCCGATGACATCTGCTACCAGGTTATCAATGCTATAGACCGCAACGCCGTCGGGTTTATCGCTCAGGTTGTAGCCGCGTTGGTCTGGCATGATGAGGTGATAACCTGCTTCGACCAGCGCTTCGATTTGCCCATGCCAGCCATACCAGAACTCAGGAAAGCCATGCAGCAGCAGTACCGGCTCGCCGTCTTCGTGGCCTGCACGCATCACATGCAGCTTAATGCCGTTGGTTTCGATGAAAGACGCCTTTGGGATGCCCGGCTTGTGCGTTTCTGTATCCAATTTGTACCCCTTTGCTTATCTGTGTGCCTACAACACAATTATAACCGCAATGTCCACCGTCCCCGGTGAGGATTTTTTATGGTGCCGTTGCGCCTGCGCCCTCGGTGATAACCAGCGTAACAGCGCCTGTTGCTGTGGGGGGTATAAAAGCCGCGATGTTCTCAGTTGTGACAGCCCATTTACACTTCTTCGATGAGTCCAGGATCAACACCAACGCGGTTCACAGCCTTTTTGATGGCGAGAAGCTGCCATGTCATCTGGGCGGACTTTAGGAGAGGGCACCGCGTATTTTGCCTACGGGTGGGCACACTGCACTGATAGTTGT
>DAOTTY010000109.1:0-7678 GCA_034437575.1 Anaerolineae bacterium
CAGAGTCCAGCGGACCAGGCGGTAAGGGGGCCTTTCAGATGAGTGGCGATGAAGCCCTCCCCCCCCTCAATTCCCCCTCGCCCGACCGCCGCTGCGCGGCCAGGTGAGGGCAGGGCTTTTGCAAAGTTGCCTGGCTGATGATTGGTCGCTGCCCAAACCCGTCACTTTTTGAAAAAAGTGACCAAAAATTTGCCTTTTCGGGTAATTACTCAGGTACTCGGCTGAATTCCCCTAGCCCCTTACCCCCAAAATGAGGGAAGGGTTGCGCTTTAGCGCCGGGGTGGGGGCAAGCTGAGTCGTTACCTTTTCGGACGCTTTGCGTCCGAAAACATGGGTTCAAAGGGTGCCAACCCTTTGCAGGGGTGCGGGGACGGCCTCCACGCGGGTGCAATTTAACATGTTGGCAAATGGCCCATAATCGTGGGCGGACATACAACCGTTCCGGTCTGGTACCGCCCCTACATGTGTGTTTTGTAGGGGCGCACTAGGCGCAGCCGTATCTGCTCTCGCCCATGCCAATAAGCACCCCACGCGGTTCTATACTCGTACCTTCCCCGTAAACCCTGCTACAATTGGTTGAATAACACTCACAGTGCCAAGCAAGCAGCGAGAGCGAGAATCATGGTTGCATCCCCTGAAATGAACATCGAAGCGTTTAGCGACCTGGCGCAGCGCATCGAAGCCGAAGTGGGCCGCGTCATCGTGGGCCAAAACAATGTTGTGCGGTCGGTCTTAATTGCGATTATCGCCGGACGCCACGCCCTGCTGGAAGGCGTGCCGGGCCTGGGTAAGACGATGCTCATCCGTACCCTGGCCGATGTGCTGGACCTGGACTTCAGCCGGGTGCAGTTCACGCCCGACCTGATGCCGTCAGACATCGTTGGCACCGACATCCTGGAAGAAACCGAGGACGGACGCCGCGTGTTCCGCTTCCAGCAGGGGCCGATTTTCGCTAACCTGGTGCTGGCCGACGAAATCAACCGCGCCACGCCCAAAACGCAGTCTGCCATGCTGGAGGTGATGCAGGAAAAAAGCGTGACCGTCGGCAACGAAACCTACCACCTGACGCCGCCGTTTTTCGTGCTGGCCACGCAAAATCCCATCGAGCAAGAGGGCACCTACCCGCTGCCAGAAGCGCAGCTTGACCGCTTCATCTTTAAAGTGAATGTAACCTTACCCACTGCTGACGAACTCGTGACCATCATTAACCGCACAACGGGGTCAGATGTGCCCAGGCCGCAGAAGGTCGCCAGCGGTGAGGAAGTGATTCAGATGGGTGCCCTTGCGCTCAACGTGCCTGTGCCGTCCCACGTCAATGAATACGTGGCCAGGCTGGTTGTCGCCACGCACCCAAACGGCGAAGGGGCCACACAGCAGGTGAAGGACTATTTGCAGTTCGGCGCATCGCCGCGTGGTGCCCAGGCGTTGATTATCGGCGCGAAGATCAACGCACTGCTGGAAGGCCGCTTCAACGTTAGCTTTGACGATGTGGCGATGGTCGCTCCGGCGGCGCTGCGGCACCGCCTGCTGCTCAACTTTGAGGCGCTGGCCGAGGGCATTTCCACCGATCAGGTGGTTACCGACCTGCTCAACACCGTCCCGAAGACGCAGGGCTAACCCAGGCTACGCCCTACCCCTCTATGCGAATGACATACGCCGCAGCGGTGCCCGATGCGCGAATGGCACCGCTGTTGTTGGCGGCGGCTGTCGCCGTGAAGGTCAGGCCGTCGTCACAGTTGTAGGTGAGCGCGGGCGAGGCCCCCACACTCACGGCAAACGTCGCCGCCCCGCTGACGCACGTAAATACCACCTGCACCACCCGGTCGCCCGCGCTGGTATCCACCACCCAGTTGACCACATCAAGCGTATCCTCCGCTGTAAGCTGGCCGCTAAGCGCAGTCACAGGTGCTGCCCCAATGACCACATCAAACGGCACGTCAGCTACAGACGTTACAGGCGTCGCCGCCACAGCCTCCGTTGGAGCGGGAGCGGGTGTATCCGTCGCCGGGAGCGTGGGCGTGAGGGTCGCGGTTGGCGTGGGCGTGAACGTCGGGGTAAAGGTGAAGGTGGGCGTCAACGTAAATGTCGCGGTTGGGGTAAAGGTTGCCGTCGCGGTGAGGGTGGGGGTAAAGGTGGGCGTATTTGTTGGGGTGGGGGTGGGCGTGTCCGTCGGGATAAACGGCGTGGACGTTTGCAGGTTCACATCGACAACCGGGTTTTCCCCGGCGAGTGGCTGCGCCGGGAACGGGGCGGCGGGCACAGTGGGGAGTTGGTCACAGGTGCCCTGGGCGGCCCCCACCTCGTTGAACACCCAGCCCTCGCGCCCGTCGGCAAGCTGAATCGTCAGCCAGGGGTCGTTGCGCCCGGTCACGGGAACTTCCGTGCGGACGGGCAGCGTCGTGATGATGGCGAAATCCAGGCCCGGCCCCAAGCGCACATTGGCCCCGAAGCTCTCCGGCGAGACAATCAACGAACACCCCGACGCACTGACCACCGGCACATCCTCGGTACCCACATCATCCACAAAAAACAGCACTGTGCCCGCCGTCGTCGGATGGGTGGCATAGACGATAACGGTATAGGTGGCGTTGGCAAGTTCGGGCAGCGCCACCGCCGCGTCTTGCAGCGGGCCACCGCGCAGTGTCGCCATGTGACCGGTTCGGCTGAACACCTCCGCGACGAAGCCGAAATCAGCCGTGGTCGCGTTGAGGCGCAGCACACCGCCCGCCGTCGCAAACACCTGGAACGGCACCTCTGGCGTGATGTCGGCCAGCAGCGGTTCACCGGGCGGCAGCAGGTTATCCGGGGCGGGCAGGCCGTCGAAGCGCAGCACGTAGGCCCCCGCCCCACTTACAGAGCCGACGGTCAGCGTGTACACGCCATCCGCCGGGAGCCGTACCGCCAGCGATGCACCATAACGGTTGAACACGCCCTGGTCGCCCTGGCTGGTGGCAATCGTCTGGGCGGTGGTGGCATCTTGTAGGATGAGCGCGGGGGCCAGCTCTCGGCTGGCGGGTATGACCGTGACCAGCGCCAACTCGCCGGAGGCACCGGTGAAGCTGTATGTAACGGCGGGGCGGGTGCCGTCCAGTTGGCCTGTGATAAGAGCGCCGTAGGCGATCATGCCGCCGTTTTGCTGTGCCATAACCGGGGCCGTGAGCGCCAGCAGCACCGCCAGCGCAAGGATTACCCGTTTTGTGGTCGCCATGCCTGCACCTTCCGTGAGCATTGGGTATTGTGATGCTCAAATCATAGCGGTGACCGTATGAATGGCGCAAATTGCATTATGCAGTTTGTCTGCTGTGGTGATGGAATTGGGGTGCCCTGCTTGGCGGGGGTACGACGACAAAACGTTGCAGGTTGCGCCCGCGTGTGGGGAAGTGCAGAATCGTGTCGATGTGCAGTTCCAGTTGCAAAATGTGCGCCAATGCCCAGGGACTCATTTTCATCTTGCCAGTGGGGTTATCTGCCACGTTGATGGCATCGGCCCCGGCTTCCAGCAGCATTTCCGCCGCTTCAACCAGATCACGCACGTTGGTGCCGCGCTTGGGGGCCATCTCCACCGTACACCTCGAATGATTCGGGCTGGCGTCCGGCTGTCATAGAACAAGCCGCGTAGTATACTGGTAAGCAGTTGCAACCAACCACAGGCCACCATGACCCACGCACCCGACAACGACGATAAAAAGCGCACCAACCAGGCCATTACGACGCTGTTTAGCACGCTGCGCCAGTACACCGAAGGCCACACCGTTGATGAAGCAGAGCTACTGCGCCGGCGTGCCCGCGAGTACGCCCGACTGCCCGCTGAAACAGCGCCGGATGCTAGCCGCACCCTGAAGGTCCTGCGATTTGAACTGGGCAGCGAGACGTATGCGCTGGCGGTAAGTTGGGTGCAGCGCGTGATGCCTATGCCGCCGGTCACGCGGGTGCCACACACGCCTGCTTACTTCCCTGGTGTGGTGAATGTGCGTGGGGGGGTCATCACGGTGTTGGATGTGCGCCACCTGCTGGGCCTGGGCCACACAGAAGCTGCCCGCGAGTTGATTGTAGTCAGCACGGGCACTCATACATTTGGGCTGGCCGTCAACCGCGTGACCGATGTACTGGATATGCCCACCGATGACATCACACCGTTGGAGGATGTGACCTACGCACGCGGGGTGTGGCTAGCCGCAGAGGCGTGGGTGGTGGTGCTTGACGGCAGTGAACTTTTTGGTGATGCACGCTTAATCGGTGAGAGGAATTCGACATGACCAACCCGACTGCACCCGCCGCCGGTGACATACAGGCACCGCCCCCGGCCCGCCTGTCGATTATCCGCAATGGGGTGGTGGTTAGCACGGCACTGGCGGCAGCGGTGCCCATCCTGGTGCTGGAGTGGGTGCGGCCTGGGCCAACGCCCCCCGCTTTCATCATTACCGCAGCGGTGCTGGCGCTGGCCTTCGGCGGGATGCTGGGGGCCATCGTCTATTGGTTGAACTTTCGCACCGTGGAGCGGGTGTTAAACCAATATGTTGACCAGATCGAGCGGGTGGCGGCAGGGGATTTGCGGGTGCGCCTGGACATCCCGACCCACTGGGCGGCCCATGAGGAGCGTATTCTGGTGCGGTTGGGGCTGAGCATCAACCGCATGATGAACCGGATGCAGGGCGTGGTGAATGAGGTGCGCTTTGCGCTGCACCAGCTTGAATCGGACACGGAAGACATCTTAGACGCCACTGGCAAGCAGATACGCTCTGCCAATGAGCAGGACGCCGTTGTGACTGAGACGACGGCCACCGTGAACGAGGTTCGGGCCACCGTCACCGAAACGGCGGAGCGGGCCTCTGGCGTGGCAGATACCGCCCAAAATGCCGCCACCATCAGCCGCCAGGGCAACGATGCCGTCAACGCGACCATCAACGGTATGGAGGTCATCCGGCGGCGTGTGGAAGACATTGCCGATAACATCCTGGTCTTGAGCGAACACACGCAGCAAATCGGGGAAATCATCGCCACCGTGAACAACCTGGCCGACCAATCCCGGATGCTGGCGCTTAACGCCAGTGTAGAAGCTGCCCGCGCTGGCGAAGAAGGCAAGGGCTTCGCGGTTGTTGCGATGGAAGTTCGCAACCTGGCCGACCAGAACCGAGACGCCACCGTGCAGGTGCGTGAAATCCTGGGGGAAATTCAGCGGGCGACCAACGCCGCCGTGATGGTTACAGAGGAGGGCAGCAAGGGCGTAGACGAGGGGCAGCAGTTGGTCAACCGCGCCGGGGAAAGCATCAACGAGTTAGCGAAGGCCATCGAAGAGGCGGCCTTCGCCGCCATGCAGATCGCGGCCAGCACGCGCCAGCAAACCATCGGCGTCGATCAGCTTACCGGGGCCATGCGGACGATCAAGCACGCCACTGCTGAGGCCATTAGCACCACCACCCAGGTTGAAAGCAGCGCCAGGCATCTACGCGAGGCGGCGCAGCGGGTCAATACAGCGATGGAGGGGTTAGAGGTCTAGCGGGGTGCCGCCACACCGACGGCGGCCTGCAATCCCCGCTTATCGCTGACCCATCATAGAGCGCACGCTGATTCTGATGTACACTCGCGCTAACTGTTTGACCAGGCAACCGATCATAACCGGAGAGGCTCCACCCGATGGCAACTTCATCCCGCACATGGTTTTATACCACACCCGAACCGCGCCCCTACTTCATAGAAGAACGCATCAACCATACCCTGTGGAAGAACCGCCTTCAGGGCATTTACATGAACTGCACCCGCGTGCAACCGCCCATCACGATGGAAGGCAACTGGTACGGCAACCAGATTAACTTTGAGTGGGTGCCCGGCGACTACTTCATACTGCGAACCACCGAAGAACGCAAAGACCTCATCGGTGTGCTGCGCCAGATGCTCATGCTGCGCCCGGCCCTGGCCTACATGGACGAAGACGGCAATCATGTGGTGGAGTGGCACATGGACGGCGGTGAACGGCGCTGGCACGAACTGCAAGGCTCACCGCACTATCAGGGCCTCATCCGCCTGCGAACGGACCGCCCGGCCCTGCCCGCTGGCACCGAAACCGACCCGGCTACTGAAGCGGAATAACCTGCATCCCGCTGATTGCCACGCTCAACCGCTATCAGCAACGTGGTAGCGGGCATTTTGTTGGTTCCTCGTGAAGGCGGGTGCGCTACCGTAAGATGCGTTTAGTACCTGGGTCGTTACGAAATGCCAGCTACATTACGGGCACAGAGGTATTTACTGAGGGGGCGCATTCGCTGTCGATAGGTAACTGCTCAGGCACCGGGGGCCGCTGTTTGAGCCAATCTCCCAGGGCTACAAGCCCGTTGGGGTGAGGGCTGAGTAATTACGTTGGTAGTATGACAGCAGCAGACGGGTAAACTGGCGCTAGTCGTCTTCCCAGTCAGCGTAATCATATTCGAGTGCGCCGTCGTCGTCGAACAGCAGGCTATCCAGCCAGGCTTCGATGTCCTGGTCATAGCGGGCACCGCAAAACGGGCACTTGCCCCGCTCAAAGTCGTTGGGGTTTACCCTGGGGTGCTGCTTTATAAACTGGTCTTGCTCCCAGGGGGCCAGCTTGAGGAACGCCGCGTGCCAGTCGCGCCAGCAGTTCCAGCAAAAAGTGCGCCGCGAACGCATAGGACCGTTACGCTACCTCCGCCCGCTTGCGTTTGCCGCCCAGCAAAGCCGCATACTGCCCGGTGAGATGGCCCGTGATAGGGACGGTAAATGCGGCTGTGGCAAGGCCGCCAATGCCCGTGCTGGCGATAGCGTTCATGGCAATTTGTACCAGAACCAGGAACAAAATGTAACGGATGGTGAGGTCACGGTTGGCCATGAGCATGTCCCACATTTCGGTGAACTTTAAGAAGCTGCTAATTTCGCGGGTATCCACGTAGGTGATGAGGCCCAGGTTGTAAAACAACGCTGCCGGGATGACATAAAGAATAAGCAGGGGAATCCCAATGCAGGTGACGGCCCCTCCGGCCAGTCCAGCGGCTTCCTCGCTGACGATGCCTAACAGCCCCGTTGGCAAGATGAACACGCCGCAGAACAGAATCAGCGGAATGATGGCGTAGATGATACCCGCACCAAGTGGGGTGGCCCCGTCAGCAATCTTTTCCCCGAAGCCTTCCCATGAGGGCATGGGGTTGGGCACGTCATCTTTGATGTTGCGGATAAGCGCCATCGTCCAGCCGATTTGTGCCGCCACAAATACCAGCCCCACCAGCAGGAACGACAGCCCTGCACCCAGGCTGACGGCTAACATAATCGCAATTTTGGTGACCCACTCGTCATCTTCAAAGATGTACGATACGCTTTTTGCTATGTCCATTACAGGTGTTGCCCTTCTGTCACTCTGTCACAATGAAAAGTCTTAAACGCCATTATGCAGCGAGTTGACCCATTTCACAAATGCCGCCGGGTGGTAATCAGGGCTTTTGTAAAGCTGCATGGCTGGTCATTGGGCGCTGCCCAAACCCGTCACTTTTTTCAAAAAGTGAACAAAAACTTGCCTTTTCGGGCGCTTTGCGTCCCCGCGATGTGAAAACTTGGCTTTGCAATAGCCCCAGGGTGGTAATGACTCAGGTACTCCGTTTCAATACTCCCAGCGGTTTTTGCCCTCACCCTGAATCCTTCTCCCTGTCTCCATGAGTAGGTGCCGGTTGTAAAA
>DAOTTY010000110.1:0-29453 GCA_034437575.1 Anaerolineae bacterium
ATCCCCGGTGTGTTAAAGGCACGGCTGCGCGTGGACGAGGTGGTGACCACGCTGCTGCTGAACTACGTCGCTATTTTGCTGACGGGCTGGCTGGTGACGGGGCCGTTTTTGGTGCCGGGGATGGCCAACGCGATGTCTGCGGAGATTGCAGAGCAGGCCCAACTGCCGCGCCTGCTGGCCCGCAGCCAGTGGAACGCGGGCTTCTTCATTGCACTGGGGACGGTGGTGCTGGTCGGCTTCATGATCCGGCGGCTGACGCTGGGTTATGAGATTCGCACCGTGGGCAGCAACCCGATGTTTGCCCGCTGGTCGGGCATCCCGGTGGGGCGGGTAATTATGCAGGTGATGTTCATCAGCGGGTTTATCGGTGGGGTTGCCGGGGCGATTCAGGTGATGGGCGTGAACTACCGCTTTATTGGCGGGTTTAGTCGCGGCCTGGGCTTTGACGGCATCACGGTGGCGCTGCTGGGACGTAATACGCCATTAGGAACGATGCTGGCGGCGCTGTTCTTCGGTGGGCTGCGGAGCGGCAGCAGCACCATGGAAATGTTTACGCAGGTGCCGCGTGATTTGGTAGACATTTTGCAGGCGATTATTATTCTGTTCGTGGCGATTGACCTCACCTTTACCTGGACGCGCTTACGGCGGCGTTCGTCTGGGCCGGGGGCGGGCAAAACCGCGCCAAGCGAACCCACCCCCGCAAAGGTAACCCCATGACCCTTGACCTGTTGGCAAATTTGCTGGCGTCTACGCTGCGGCTGGCCACCCCGTTAATTCTGGCGTCAATGGCGGGGCTGCTCAGCTATCAGGTAGGGCTGATTAATATCGCGCTGGAGGGCTTTATGCTGGCCGGGGCGTTTGTGGCGGTGGCTATTGCGTTCACGCTCGGCTCGAATTGGGTGGGGATTTTGCTGGCGTGTGTGAGCGGTGGGGCGCTGGGGGCTATTTTCGCCCTGTTCGTCACGCAGTTTCGTGCTAACTTAATCATAACGGGTTTGGCCATCAACTTTTTGACGCTGGGCATTACGGCTTACTTAATGCAAGTGTGGTTTGGCACATCCGGGACGTTTGCCCCTGAAAGTGTTGATAGCCTGGCAGATGTTGTGATCCCCGTCATACATGACATACCGGGTTTAGGCCGGGTACTGTCTGGGCATTCGCCGCTGGTGTACATCAGTTGGGTGATGATTCCGGTAACGTCCGTCTTCCTGTATTTGACGCTGCCGGGCACGTATATCCGGGCGACGGGGGAAAACCCCGAAGCCGTGCAAACGGCGGGCGTTTCCGTCGCGGGGATGCGCTACCTTGCCCTGATATTGGGTGGGGTGCTGTGTGGGCTGGCCGGGGCGCACCTGTCTATGAGTGAGTTAGGTTTGTTCCGCGAAAATATGACAAACGGGCGCGGCTTTATCGCGCTGGCGGCGGTGTATTTCGCTGCCGGGAGGCCGCTGCTGGCGGCGGCGGCGTGCTTGCTGTTCGGCTTGTTTGAGGCGCTGCAATTCCGGCTGCAAGCTGCGTCTAATGTGCCACCGCAGTTTTTTCAGATGCTGCCCTACATCGTGGTCATTTTGACATTGGTGGTTATCTCATTCCGTACAGAGTGGCGCAAAGGATGGTCGTAAGATGAACAAGGCTGTACTCGTTATTGACATGGTGAAGGACTTCACCGATATGGAAAACGGCAAGGTGCCCAACGAAGGCGCTGGCCGCATCTTGCCCGCTATTCATGATTTTGTTCAGCAGTCACGGGCAGCGGGGGCACGCATCATCTGGGTGATTGACACCCACCGCGCCAACAAGCCAGACTGGGAGCTAGAGCATGTGCGCGATCATTGCACGGAAGGCACCCCCGGCGTAGAAATGGCCCCGCCCCTGGCAGCGCTGGAAGAGGACTACATTATCCGCAAGCGGCGCTTTAGTGCGTTTTTCGGCACAGATTTAGATATAGTGCTGCGTGACCTGCATGTGGATACGGTCTTTTTGGCCGGGACAAAGACAAATGTATGCATCCGGGCCACCGCACAGGATGCCTTTAGCCACAACTATCACGTAGTTGTGCCGGAAGAATGTGTGGCCACCGATAAACCCCATCTGCACGAGGCCAACCTGCACGACATTGGCAAGTACATGGGTAAGGTGGTGCCGGTTGAAGCAGCACTCGATATGATTCGACAGGATACGAAGGTAACAGCAAATGGTTGACGTACTCGCAACAGGCTACCCCAGCCTGGACTATATCATTCCGGTTTCGCACAGCCCGGTTATAGGTGAAACAGCCCTCATCGAAGATGTGCCTGCCGACCACGAGGCTGCTTTCGGCGGTTGTGGGTCGAACGTGGCGGCGGCGCTGTCGGTATTGGGCTTTCAGGCGGCAGTGGCCTGCATCGTCGGCGACGACCGTGAAGGCTTTTTGTACACCTCGCAGATGCGAAAGCTAGGTATCGACACGCAGGATATTATCACCGTGCAGCGCTCGAAAACATCGCGCAGCTATCTGTTCCGCAACCCCAGCGGTGAATACCAGAACTTTTTCTTCGCGGGGGCTGCGGATCAGTGGCAGGGCACGCTGCGCCTGATGAACCTGCGCCGGGTGCGCTATGCGCTGCTGACGGTGGGACCGTATCACTATAACAAGCAGTTTGCCGAGACGGTTAAGGGCGCGGGCAAGTCGCTCATCTGGCAGCTCAAGCCAGATGTGGCAGCCTTCACCAAAGACGCACTCAAGCAGTTTTCGCAGGCCAGCGAATACATTTTGATGAACCACCTCGAAGCGGAGTTCGTCACGAAGGGCCTAGGCATCGGCCATGTGAAAGACCTGATTAACGACACCACGAAGGTCGTTGTCGTCACAAAGGGCGCAGAAGGCTGTACTGTGTACGACAAGGACGGCGAATACGCGATTAAAGCGGTGCCGCCCGTGAGCGTGACAGACACCACAGGCGCAGGCGACGGCTTTACTGCGGGTTTCATCGGTGGGCTGCTGAAGGGCAAAAATCATAAAACCTGTGGCCAGATGGGGTCTACGTTGGCGTCGTACATCCTGGAAAACATCGGCTGCCAGACGAACCTGCCGCGCTGGGAAAACTTCGAGGGGCGGTATAAGCAGCACTTTGGTGAGTTGGAGCCTGCATGAGCAAGACGCTTTATCTGAAGTGTGAACCCGGTGATGTAGCCGAGCGCGTGCTGCTCACCGGGGACCCGGCCCGCGTGGAGCGGATTGCCGGGTTTTTTGATGACGTACAGGTCACCCATCAGAACCGCGAATATCACGTAACGACGGGCTTATACCGGGGGCAGCGCTTTACAGCGGCCAGTGCGGGGATTGGAGCGCCGTCTACGGCAATTGCGCTGGAGGAGTTCAAGCAGTTGGGCGTGCAATCGCTGGTGCGGGTGGGCACGATGATGGGCGTTCACGCGCCGATGGGGTCGCATGTGATTGCAACAGGTGCGGCCCGGTTCGAGGGCACGTCGGTGAGCTATTTGCCGCTGGCCTACCCCGCCGTGCCAGATTGGGCACTGGTTCAGGCACTCCATGCGAGCGGGCAAGAGCGCGGCCTGGATTTGCACATGGGCATCAGCGCAACCTATGACGCCTTCTACCCACACATGGCCCCGGCGCTTACCGGGCACGGCCTGCCGCAGCTTGACGAACTGAAGCGGGCGGGCGTGATGGCGACGGATATGGAAACCGCGATGGTGTACATTGTGGGGCGGGTGATTGGGCTGGCGGTAGCGTCGATGTGTGTGGTCACCGTACAGGCAGACCCGTTCACTGTGCTGGACCCCGAACCGCGTGCTGAAGGCGAAGATAAGCTGATCGAAACCGTATTACAGGGTTTACTATGAGTGAAACACTGTTTATCAACGGGGTATGGCGTGAAGCCACCGGCGGCGCGACACTGCCGGTCACCAACCCGGCCACAGGCGACAACATCCAGGTAATTGCCGACGCGAGTGAGGTTGACGTGCTGCACGCGCTGGAATCGGCACAGGTGGCCTTCCCGGTGTGGTCGCAGATGCCAACCCGTGAGAAAGCCACTATCATGCACCGCGCCATGACCCTTTTCCGCAATGAGATGTTGAACGACGCGGCGCGGATGCTCACGCAGGAACATGGTAAGCCGCTTAACGACAGTTACAAAGAGTGCCGCTACAGCGCGGACGTGATCGACTTTTATGCGGACGAGGCGCGGCGCATCACGGGCACGCACTTTAGCGGCGATATTGGGCCGACGCACAGCTTTGTGTTTAAGCAGCCGGTTGGGGTCGTCGGTGCGATTGTCCCCTGGAACTTCCCGGTGGATTTGCTGGCGTGGAAGTTGGGGCCAGGGCTGGCGGCGGGCTGTACATTTGTCATCAAGCCGTCGGAGTTGGCCCCATTCGCGGCGATGAAGTTCGTTGAGGCGTTCAAGCGGGCGGGCATTCCTGATGGGGTGATTAACGTGGTTACGGGTGGGCCGGGCGTGGGCAAAGCGCTGGTCACACATCCGCTGACGAACAAGATCGCGTTTACCGGGTCTACGGCGGTGGGCAGGTGGATTGCCGAACACGCGGGCCAGCAGCTCAAGCCGGTCACGCTGGAGCTTGGCGGCAGTGCGCCGTTCATCGTGTGTAAAGACGCTGACCTGGACATTGCCGTGCCAGAAGCGCTGCGCCGGACGTATTCGCACACCGGGCAGATTTGCATCAGCGTGAACCGTATCTTTGTGCAGCGCGACGTGTTTGAGCCGTTCGCAGACCGCTTCGCAGAGGCGGCGGCCAAGCTGCGCGTTACGGCGAACGGGCTGCAAGACGTAGACGCAGACATGGGGCCAATCATCACGGAGAGCGGGCTGAACAAAATCCGGCAGCATGTGGCTGACGCCATCGACAAAGGGGCTAAGCTGCGGGTTGGTGGGGCATCCCCTGATGGTGAGGCGTATAAGGGCGGCTACTTCTACAGTCCGACGGTGCTAACAGACATCACTATGGACATGGCTGTGATGCGCGAAGAGACGTTCGGGCCAGTGGCCCCCATTGTGCAGTTTGACACGGTAGAAAACGCGGTGCAGATGGCGAACAGCACGCCCTACGGCCTCGCCGCCTACGTTTACACTGCTGATTTAGACACGGCTTTCTACGCGGCACAGCACATCAAGGCGGGGGGGGTGGGCATCAACGTGAATGATGTAACAGAAATCCGGGCACCATTCGGTGGGATGAAACAAAGCGGCCTGGGCCGTGAACTGGGTGAACCGGGCCTGGACGCCTACATGGACATCAAGCATGTGCGTTACCGCCACCGCCCACCAAAGGGGTGAGGGGCGGGAGATTGAAAATCCCTTTTGCCCGCGTGTCGCGGCGCAGCCCTGTGCGGGTTGTCGTGCTTTTTCCGTTTGTTGGCCGCCATCTAGCGGTTCATCACCACGACCCACACCACCGCCAGTCCCATCAGCCAGAAGAACACCAGGATCAGTATGGCGATCACCGTGCGCGACCAACTGCCGCGCCGCCTGCGGGATGGCGTGGGGTGGTTGGTTGCGGCCTGGAAAGCACGGACTTCGTGGAGGGTGTAGTCACGGTCGGCAATGGCAACACCGGGCTGGACGGCATCGGGCGTGTATTGCAGGTTATTGACGTTATCTGGCACGGTGACGGCGCTGCGGAGGTCAGCTACAAACTGGAGCAGGTCGGTATAGCGGCCCTGGCGCGGGCCGATGCCCTGCGCGAAGATCGCATCAAGCATGGCGTGATCTGCACCGCGCAGGCACACGGGCATATCGGCGGGGCTGAGGGTAGACGGCTTATTCCAATTGCCGCTGCTGATAAGCTGGCGCAGGTGTTCGCGCACCTGCCCGAAGCTCTGGTTCATCATAGATGGGCGCAGCACCGCGTGGATACCGAACAGCATTTCGTAGGCGGTGAGGACAAACGCGAAGCTGTCTGTCCGTTCGTCAGGGGGGAGGCCGTCGGCAGGGGGCATGTACAGGCTGGTGCCCACGTTGGGCGCGGCGCTGCCCGCCCGCTGCTTGTCAATCGCCACGCTGAAGTCGATCAGGTAGGGCTGGCGGAACCCGTGCAGGTTGGCGGGCTTGATGTCCCGGTGGATGATGCCCTGCCGGTGAATTTCCATGAGCGTTTCGGCAACGATTTCCAGCAGGGACAGGCGCGTGAGCAGCAGCACGCTCATGACCTCGCCGGATTGGATGTACGACGACCACGACGGCGCGTTGATGTAGGCCATCACAAAGTAGGGCCGCTGGGCGTTGACGTTGTAGCCGTACAGGGTGGGCACGTTGGGCAGTCCGCCGAGGGCTTCCAGCATTTTGATCTCATCATAGAAGCGGGCGCGGTGGCGGTCTGCGTGGTCGCCAGTGATAAGGTCCACGTTCATGAACTTGATGGCCATCTGCCGCATGGCATCGTGGGCACGCCACACCTCGCCAGATGAGCCGTAGCCCACGCGCTCATCCAGGGTGAAGCCGTCTATCTGGAAGCCGGGCACCAGGTCGGTAAACGTCTGGTTACTCATGGGTTAGCCCTGTGTGGCAAACGAGCGCGTATCACCCGGCAGCACAAACCGCACCGTGACGGCAGTCCCAAACTGCACCACATCGCCGTTGTAGATGCGCTCCTCCTGGCCGGGCGTCAGCGGTTGGAACACCTCGCCGCGCCGGATGCTGGTGCCGTAAGAACTGCTGGTGTCCATCAGGAAGTACTCCTGGGCGTTGGTATCCCCATGAAAGAAGGCATGACGCCGCGAGATGCTGCGTTCGTCCAGGGCAACGAGCACGTCCTTATCGGGCATGTAAAAGCGCCCAATGCCGAAATCGCTGCTGGGCAGCTTAATCTCGCTAACATTGGGCAGCCCGTTAAGAATGACCATTTTGGCGACCTGGTTGCCCGTGTCGTAGTTCAAATCGGGCGCGGTTTGCTGCTGCTGGCGGGCGACATAGTTCACGTTGACGCTGGTAGCCGGGTCTGTGGGCATCACGGGCGAATCGGGCAAATTGCGCGGTTGGCGCGGGCGGCGACGGCCCAAGCTGGAGTTAAGGTAGCCGTAATACAACAGTTGGATGACGGCCAGAATCCCCAGCGTAACCGGCAGCAAGATGTGGAGCCAGTCCAGCAGGAATTCCCAGCGGGCCAGCAAATCGGTGACAGACATACGTCGGCGCTCCGTCAGTGAGTGAGTCGTCGCTATGATGCGCTTTTTTCCACGATACACTACAATATACCTTAATCATTGATAAGGGGCCAACAGGCGGAGGCGCACCTCATGGACACAGGCGAAATCTATGCAAAGATCACCCAAATGCGCGAGGCAGCCGCGACGATAGGGCGGAGTGCCTCGAATGTACGCGATTGCATCGAGGCGGTAGACCGCGAGGTGTGGGCGCTGGGTGCAGACCGCTTCATGAGCGCAGGGGCGGAGGCGTTCCGGGGGGAGTACATGCGGTTGAAGCCGCGCCTGGCGGAGTCTTTCGAGCAGTTAATGCTGTTCCAGGATAAGCTGAACGCCAGTGCCGACGACATCGAAATGGCCTCCCGCAGCGGACGGAGCTAACCCTATGACCGATTATGTAAAAGTTCCCTACACAGAGTTATTGCAGCGGGCGGCCCGCATCCGGCAGGAAGCGGAAACCATCCGCAATGAAATGAAAACGCTGCGCGAAACCATCGAGGGCATCGAGTGGATGGGCAAGCGGGCCGACCGTTTCTTCCAATTGTGGGGGGAAACGCTGCCAGAGATGGAGCAGTGGGTAATTATCCTGGAAACGTTCGCGGCGGAGTTGGAAGATCAGGCGCGGCGGATGCAGGCGGCAGACGAGGCGTTTTAGGCGGGGCGTTGCGTGTTAAGGGGGCGTTTCAATACCCCCAGCCCCCAAAATGAGGGAAGAGGAACACCGCCGAAGCCGTTGGGGTGGGGGGCAAGCTGAGTCGTTACTATGATTTGTAGAAGTGGGGGCGCAGCACGCTGCACCCCCACTCCGATGCGGCAATCATCAGAAAATCAGCCGCATAGACGCTAGCAATACCCAAATACACTTTGAGTACGAGCAGGCCACTGTCGCCGGAGGCGATACAGATGGCTTGGCCACTGACCGCCCCCCCATGTTTCGTTAGCCTCCGCAGTTCCCTTCCAGGTCCAGGAACGCTTCGCTGGCATAGCCGAAGGTGCCCAGGTAGTCCAGTTCCAGCCAGTCACCCTCGCGTGCAATCGCCGTCAGCGTGACATCAAACGGAATCTGCGTAATCACCGGGCTGTCCAATGATGGGCCTTCACGCAGGTTCATGAGGTTACGCACGTAGGCCATACAGTTCGTGAGTTCCACACGCCCGGTGGGGTTGGCTGCCGTCGTATCGGCCCCGCCCGCAGTGTTGTCTGTTCCTGGTTGCAGCGAGCTGGCACCCTGCACCAGAATAAACGTGCCGCCGTTAGGGATAAACGCACAGGTGAAGTTACCTTCCAGGAAGGTAGGCAGTTCCACAGTTTGGCGCGGCTGGCCGGTGCCGTCGCGATAGAAGATCGCCCCGTTGCCCAGCAAGCACACCTTGATGCGGTTGTTAAAGCTCGCAGTAGAACCGCCCGTGGTTGTGAACCCGATGAGTTCTGCCGCGTTTAGCACACCGCGTTGCAGCAGTGTCATATCCCCGATTTCTGCCTCGCTGCCCACGAAATCGCCATTGGCCACAATAATCTGCACGATAACATCGCCGTTGGTAACCGTGTTTGGCGGTGCCAGGCCCCGGATGACGGTTCCTGGTAGGAGACTGATGGCGTTAAGGGTTTGCAGGTTCGTGCCGGGGGCTAGCCCTGGTACGTCATTGGGGTCAAGCACGAAGCCTGAAGTGCCCGGTATACCGCTCGTCCCTTCAATTTCGTTGTCGTCATCGTCATCGTCGTTGTCCTGGTCGCCACCGCCGCCACCATTGTTGCCGCCGCCACCGCCACTGATTGCCGTCACGTTAATGACGACCTGCGCCTGTGCCGGAGCGATGCCGGTGGTGGTGGCGTCGTTAGCCACAACGATTAAGTTATCGACGCCGACGAAGTCCCGGTTCGGCGTGTAGGTGAGCGTAGCCAACACAACATTCACATCCGCTTCACGACCAGAAAGCGTGACGTTGTTGGTGCCGCTACCTGTCACGGCCACCCCCTGGAACATAAACGTGCTGCCGGGGCGGCTCATGGTACGGCGGTTGTTGTTATTTTGTGGCAGGTTAACCACCGTCGTGTTAACGTCCAGCGTACCGTCAGACACGCTCAGTTCCACAGTCACATCGGGCGGTGTCGCGTCAGAGTCCACCGTGACATCTGGGATAGGAATAGGCGTATTGGCCGGGGTGTTTTGCGTACCCGGCACCGCGACCACCAGGTCCAGCACAGAGATACTCACGGTGTTGGTGTAGTTCACGCCTGGGCCAGACGAGTCATATGTGAAGGTATCGACCCCACGGAAGCCGCCGTTGGGCGTGTACGTAAACGAGCCATTCGGGTTCAGCGTGAGGCTACCGTTGGCCGGGCTGCTCGTCTGCGTTAATGAGTTGGCCCCTGAGTCGTTGGCCAGCACGCCGTCGGCTGCGCTCACGGTTATGGCAACGTCCGTTTCGGTGGAGTAGAAGTCATCGGTGCCGGAGGAAATGGGCACTGTTGGTGTAGAAACTTGCACGCCCGTGTCAATGCCCGTGACGGTATTGCCCCCGCTGATGGTGATGGGCGTACTCAGCCGGTTGTTAAAACTACTGCTCCCAGCAGTTTCGCTACCTGCGGGTAATCGTACCCTGTAGGTACCATCGGCCACGAAGAACGAGTAGTTGCCGTTGGTGTCGGTTGTGGTGGTGGCGATGGCGGTAGAAGCGTCTGAGGCGAACACCAACTCTACTGTGAAGTTGTCGGCAGCGCCTTCACCAGCATCTTGCACCCCGTTCAGGTTGGCATCGTCAAAAATTTGCCCGCTAATCTCCCCGGCGATGCCGCAGCCGTTCTGGTTCAGGCTAAAAATGATGTTCGTCAGTTCGTCGAAATCGTCGGCAATGAACACAAAGTCAGAGTCCGGGTCGGAGGCAATTTCGTTGATGGTGGTCAAGATTGCGCCAGGGCCAACCGCAACGCCAAAAATTTTTGTGCCAGCGGCTTTTGCCTCGTTTGCTGCACTGGGTACCGACGCATCACCGTCAGTTTGCAGGATAATCGCCCTGGCTACGCCGGGGCGTCCATTGTCACTGAGTTCTTGTTGGGCCGTTTGAATGGCATCTTGAAAGTCAGTGCTGCCGTCAATTTGGGTGATGTTATCGATGCCAGTGTTAACCGCGCTCGCATCGCCAGAAAGCGGCACCTCTACCCGGGCAAAGCCGGAGAACTGCACAACAGACACCTGCACACTGCCATCTCCAAGTGGCAGGTTGTCTACGATTCCCTTAGCGAAGTCTTTTTCAAACTGAAAATCCGTCGCGCTAACACTGCCAGAGCCGTCCAGCACGATAGCCAAATCCAGCACACAGGCATCGATGGTTTGCGCGTGGCCGTTGCCGAGCATATTGAAACCAAACGGTAAAGCTACCGGAGCCTGAGCGAAAAGCGCCAGCACGCTGACGCACAAGATAAGCAACCGCAACCGTACCTGTCTGGTCATCCTGTAATGTGTGTTCATGATGTTTTCCTAACTCCCGTATACCTCTATAATGAGTAAGTGACCTTAGAAAAGCGCAACCCATGCTGGCTGTATTGTGCAGCCCAGGTGCTACGCTATAATCAAACGGTGCAGATTGTATTGCATCAGTGAGAATTCTTCAACAAATTGCTTAAAATAAATAAATAAAGGTTTTTCTTGCTGATTAAACTTATAGTCAAACAGTAACGTCGAGGAAACAACATGGACCTAACGGGACAGGTAATTGACCGCTACGAACTCAAACAATTGTTTGGTGTTGGGGCGATGGGGGAAGTGTATGCCGCTTACCAGACAGACCTGGAACGCGAAGTTGCTATGAAGGTCATGTCTAAGGCGGTGCTGGGTGACGAGGAAGCCGTGAACCGTTTTTTACGGGAAGTGAAGCTGGCCGCTTCATTGGAACACCGCAACATTGTGCCCATCTATGACTATGGCACCTACGACGACATGCCCTACGTCACCATGCGGCTGCTGAAGGGCGGCAGCCTGCGCGACCGGGTGCTGCAACTGGAAGACAAGCGCATGTCTTTGCAAGACGTAGCCAACTTGCTGCGTGACCTGGCCGATGCGCTGGACTACGCCCACAGCCGTGGCGTGGTTCACCGCGATGTAAAGCCCACCAACATTATGTTTGACCAAAACGGGCACACCTACCTGGTGGACTTCGGCATTGCCAAGCTGGTACACGAGAAAAACAGCATCACCCAGTCCGGCGCGATTGTGGGAACGCCGACGCACATGGCCCCTGAGCAGTGGCGCAGCGAACAGGTTACCGCCGCCGCCGACCAATACGCGCTGGCCGTGATTGTGTACGAATTAATGGCGGGCATGACACCGTTTGTAGCACCGAACCCCTATGGGCTGATGGTAAAGCACCTGTACGACGACCCCACGCCTATTTACACGCTCAATGCCGATGTGCCGCGCATGGTGTGGTTTGTGGTGGCGCAAGCCCTGGCCAAAAGCCCGGATAAACGCTTTAGAAGCGTGCAAGAATTTGCGGATAACTTCACCGATTCTGTTAAGCGCAGCACAACCAACCTCCGCGTAACTGGCAAGCCAGAAACCTCCGAGTCACTCACCGACGAGAACACTGCCACGATCACTGCCGAGGTCATCCAGGTAACCGACAGTGAAATCCGCCGCGCAGATCAGGTAACCGACAGCGAAATCCGCCGTGCAGACCGTGTAGACCTCGATTCGTCCATTGCCAATCGTTCATGGGTCACAGGCCAATACCACGAAACCAAAGTGCTAGATGACTCTGTATTGGTGAAGGCACACACCTCGCAGATTACCTCGAAGACGCGCCGCCCCGCCCTGGTGACCGGGGCAATCGCGCTGGTTGCGGCAGCTATCATAGGGGCGGGGGTGTGGTTTGCTGTCTTTAGCCCAACAGGGCAGCCGCGCCTCACACCGCGCCAGGATGTCCCCATCCTGGTAGCGCCAGGGCGTGGCGGGGATGTCTTAATGGAAGCCAGCGACAAGCAAACTTTTGACATTACCGGCATCAGTGAAGACCGTGACTGGTATCGCGTTAGGATGGCCGACGGGGCCGAGGGTTGGGTGGTTGCTTCGACAGCGTTTGTGGGGGTGCGCGGCAGCCTGGGGAATGTGCCCGTTATTGGGGGGGCAGCCCCCCCCGCACCTACCACCACTGTACAGAACACCACACCTGATGCCACATCACTGCCCGCGCGAACCGCCGTTCCAGCCACGCCCATCCCAACCCCCGCCCAGATTGACCGCATGATGAACCGTTCCGGCTGGATTACCGATGTGGAGTTCAACGAGGCGGGCAGCAATATGGTTACGGCCAGCACCGATGGCGTGGTGCGCCTATGGGACCCGGCTATTGGCGGGCTGGTGGCAGATATGGACAGCGAAACCGATAGCATCCTGGATGCCGCCTTTAGCCCGAATGGGTTTACCCTGGCCGCAGCAGACGGGGCCGGGATCATTCACCTGTGGCTGCTGCAAGACTTTGTGAAGCTGCCCAGCACGCTGCAAGGCCATGAAGGCCCGGTGTGGAGCGTGGGCTACGACCCAACCGGGAACCGCCTGGTGAGCGGCGGTAGCGATGGTACAGTGCGCCTGTGGGATTTGGTGATGGGCACAGAGCAGGCGGCGCTGCGCGGCCACGAAGGCCCGGTGCTAAGCGTGGTGTTTAGCCCGGACGGCACACAAATTGCCAGCGCTGGCAGTGATGGCACAATCCGACTGTGGGATGCCGAGAACGGCATTGAGCTAGCGGTGCTGCGCGGCCACAAGAACACCGTTTGGAGTGTGGCCTACAGCCCGGACGGCACCCGTTTAGCCTCTGCCAGCCTGGATGCAACTGTGCGCTACTGGGATACGACCACGCACGACGAGTTAAATGTGCTGCGCGGGCACACACGGGCTGTGTATGATATTAGCTACAGTCCAGATGGCACCCTGCTGGCCAGCGGCGGTGCCGATACCACGATTCAGATATGGGACGCGACCTCTGGCATGAAGCTGACGAACGTGCTGGGCCATGATGGGCCAGTGTTGAGTGTGCGCTTTAGCCCGGACAGCACCAAGATAGGCTCTGGCGGCGAGGATGGCACCTGGCGCTACTGGACGGTGCGCGACAGCCAGCCCGAACCCACGCCGACCATCGAGCCGGACGCCTGATGCCGTGGCACGCCTGTGTGGGGCAGTCGCTTCAAAGCATCTGTTCAGGGGGCAAATCGCTTCTTCCAACTGTGGGGGTAAACACCCCCGAAGGTGGAACAGCAGTGCATTATCCTGGAAACGTTCGCGGCGGCGTTGGAAGATCAGGCGCGGCGGATGCAGGTGGCAAACGAGGCGTTTTAGGCGTGACGGGTTTAGGCGGGCGACTTATAAGCTGCCCTGACGAATATGTGCTGTGGTTCGCAACCTATGCGGCGCAAGGGGCCGCCGCCGCGTTGAAGCGCCTACACCAACATCATCTCTAGCTCAATTTCGTCGCGCAGCGGGATGCCATCAAGACCTTTCTTGGGGATGTCCGGCTTCAGCTTACGCGCTCGCCGCACGGCATTGCGGTGGACTTTGACCAGGCTAAAGCCCTGCATCTGGTAAAAGCGCAGTGCCGGGATGTTGTCGTTGGTGATGACGACCCACATGCGCTCACAGAATAACTCGCGGGCGCGTTCGGCAGCCCGTTTGACCAGCGCCGCCCCCAGGCTTTCATCTGCAACCGTGCTGTGGGTCAGCAGCACCTCAAACTGGTCTTCGTCTACATGATAGATGAGCAGGCCGCCCGGTTGGCCGTCCAGCAAGGCTACATAGCCGGGATGCTCCAGCAGGTTGTACAGCACGCTGTGCGCGGCATACTCTACAGACCCAATCTCGCCTTCGAGTTGAGTTTGTGCCCACGCCCGGTGGGCTGTTTCAAATGCTTCGATGGTAACCTCTGTCATGTTATCGTCCTTTATAATTTAGTGGCTGCACGATGTGGAACAGTGCGCCAAACAAGCTGATGATAAACCGCCGGGTGGCGAAGTCGTGCTGCTGCAAGCGTTATGCCTCCCGCAGAATAATCGTGATGTCGTTGACGTTGGTGCCCGTCGGCCCCGGCTTGAGGTGGGCCGTGCCGCCGTAGCGCTCGAAAAAGTGATAGCTGTCATGTGCTGCCAGGTAGCGTACCGGGTCGATGCCGGTGGCGCTAGCAGTTGTGACAGTCGCCCCGTTGACCATCGCCCCGGCTGCGTCGGTGGGGCCGTCTTCGCCATCGGTGGCAAACGCTGCCAGCCACACTCCCTCGTGATCGGCCAGCACCCGCGCTGCGGCCAGCGCCAATTCCTGATTGCGCCCGCCTTTGCCTGTGCTATTCGGCGGCAGCGTGACCGTCGTCTCACCCCCATAGATGCGGCACGTTCCCGGCGGCAGGCTGGTGGCTTCGCGGGCTAACTTCCTGCCGATTTTCTGTGCCTCGCCCGTCAGGGTAGTGGAGGCGACCTCAGCCGTGTAGCCAGCAGTACGGGCGGCGGCGGCGGCGGCGGCGGCACTGCGGCCTACATCCCCGATGATGTGGTTGGTCACAGTGGGGAAGGGGGGCGGCGGTGGGCGGTTGTGTAAGCCTTTGATGTGTGCTTCGACGGCGGTGCGGGTGTCGCCGTCCACATGGGATAGCACATTGTGCCGTGCAAGAATCGCCTCGACCTGGGCCACATCGCGCTCTGTGGGGACGGTGGGGCCGCTGCCGATGTGGGCGATGGCGTTACCAATCACATCACTCAGGATGTAAGCCGTCACGGTGGCGGGGGCAGCCCACCGCAGTAAGCCGCCGCCCTTGACCTTATCAAAATGCTGGCGGACGTGGTTAATCTCGTTGATGGTACACCCACTGCGGATGAGCGCCCCATTCAACTGCTGCCATTGGCTCAGCGGCAAAGCGGGGTGCGTCAGCAGCGCAGACGCCCCCCCGGAGATCAAACACAGCACATGGTCACCCACGCTTACCCGCTCCAGCAGCACTTCAACCGCGTGGGTGGCAATCAGGCTTTGATCGTTTGGGATGGGGTGGCCGCCCTGATAGTGCATCAGGTGGTCGGGGAGGGTGGCGCTGGCCTGCTTGCTGACCACCACACCGCCCATGATGCGGCTGCCGAGCGCATCATAAGCACCGGTTGCCATCATAGCACCTGCCTTCCCGATGCTCAGCAGCCACAGCCGCCCGTCGCCGTTGTGCTGGAAGTTGGCGAGGGCGGTTTGCGTCAGGGTGTGGGGATTAGCGGCAGCCAGTGCGGCGGCGATCATCTGTTGAATGAGTTGCATAATTGTTTACCCGGTGACATTCTCAATCAGTACGGCGGTGCCGCCACCCGACCCATGACACAGCGATGCCACCCCGATTTTACCGCCCGTTTGCTTGAGGCCGTTGATGAGGGTGACAAAGAGGCGGGCACCTGTCGCGCCAATAGGGTGACCGAGCGAAATGCCGCTGCCGTAAATATTCAGCTTGTCGTAGGGGACTTCCAGCACTTTGTTGAACAGCACGCTGTTGGTGGCAAAGGCTTCGTTGTTCTCAAACAGGTCTACCGCGTTGATGTCGTGGCCGGTTTTGGCCAGCAGTTTGCGTACCGCCGGGATGGGCGCTTCGACAAAGCGCCAGCTTGCCACGCCTGCCCATGCCCCGCTCACGTATTTGGCGAGTGGGGTGAGGCCGTGTTTTGCAACCGCATCCTCGCTGGCCAGGATGAGGGCGGCGGCACCGTCGTTGAGTTGGCTGCTGTTGCCTGCCGTCAGGATGCCGTTGTCGTTGAAGGCGGGGCGCAGCCCGGCGAGTGTCGCCAGCGACGTATCGGTGCGGATGCCTTCGTCGCGGTCCACGATAACGGCTGCCTTGCGCTGCTTGACTTCGATAGGGGCAATTTCAACGGCGAAGGTGCCGTCTTCCGTGGCTTTAGCCGCCCGCATGTGCGATTGATACGCGACCTCATCGGCTTCCTGGCGCGTGACGTTGTACTCATCGCTGAGGCGGTCGGTTTCGCTGCCCATAATCTCCTGGTTGAGCGGGTCGGTCAGCCCGTCGATTTCAACGGTGTCGATGAGTGTTTCCGGCTTGCCCGCCAGGTACTTATAGCCCCACCGCGCCCGGCCAGACAGCGCAAACCCGGCCTGTGACATCGACTCCATGCCGCCCGCCAACACGACTTCTGCCTCTCCAGCTTTGATGAGCGTGGCGGCGTTCATAACAGCTTGCATCCCGGATGAACACACCATGTCAATCGCATAGCCGTCTACGTCGCTAGGTATCCCGGCTTTGATAGCCGCCTGCCGGGGTAGTAGTTGGCCGTGCCCCGCCCGCAGGATGTTGCCCATAATGTACACGTCCAGTGCATCCCCGCTAAGGCCCGCCTGGGTGAGCGCGGCCCGCATCGCGTGAGCGCCCAGGTTTGCCGGGTGCATATCTTTCAAGACGCCGCCGAATTTGCCAATCGGGGTACGTTTGGCTGCAACGATGTAAACATCACGCATGGGTTGGGGTCCTTGCTTTAAAACCATAACATGAAGCCTATTCTACACGATGGGGGAAGGGGGTATTGAAGCGAGTCCCTGAGTAGCAGGTCCGCCAAAATATTGAACTGCACTCACGAATACCCGCTTGTGTTGATATACGGGTTCAATGGTACGGGTGGGGAATAATGCCCGCCCAACATGAGCGGACGCTATACTACTGTTAACATGGTTTAGATACACAGCCTTCATTATATGAATTGTAATACACAAGCCGAAAAAGGACCCTGTCACACATGACCGAGTATGAACACGCAATTGATGTAAACGTTCCTGTTCGCGTCGCCTACAACCAGTGGACGCAATTTGAAGACTTTCCGAAGTTCATGGAAGGTGTGGAGAACATCAAGCAGATTGATGACACACACATGCACTGGAAGGTTGAGATTGCAGGCGTCACCGAAGAATGGGACGCCGTTATCACGGAGCAAACACCTGACCAGCGCATCGCCTGGACGAGTACCTCTGGCGCGAAGAATGCTGGTGTGGTGACGTTCCATCACATTGATGATGACACCACCCGCGTCACGCTGCAAATTGACTACCAGCCGGAAGGCTTTGTAAAGAATGTTGGTGCCGCCCTGGGTGTAGTCGAAGGCCGCATGAAGGGCGACATGGAGCGCTTTAAGGAATTTATCGAGCGGCGCGGTGAAGCCACTGGCGCATGGCGCGGCGAAGTGGAACAGGGCTAACCTCACACTGATGGGTGTGGGCAATCGGCCTGCGCCCTCCCACACATCACACTACCCTCTACATCAACACACACAAGGAGCTACACACATGGGACTTATTAACCTACTACTCTGGATTTTACTCGGTGGTATTGCCGGTTGGCTGGCCAGCCTGGTGATGAAAACGAACGCCCGCCAGGGCACGCTGGTGGACATCGTTGTTGGTATCGTCGGCGCGTTTATTGGTGGCTTCGTGTTCAACCTGCTGGGCGCTGCTGGCGCGACGGGCTTTAACCTGTACAGCTTGCTTGTTGCCTTCGTGGGTGCCATGATTTTGCTGGCAGCCCTGAAGACGTTCAACCGAGTGGCTGCGTAACCCGCCATGTCACTTGAGATGAACGAACGCACCTACTACAGCCAGGAAGCCGCAGATCGTGCCCGCCGCAACCGCATAACGTTAGCGACTGTTGCATTTAGTCTGGGCGCGGGCGTCGGCGCGATGGTCGCGCTGTTACTGGCCCCGTCCAGTGGCGAAAAGCTGCGGAACACCCTGACGGACACGCTGGAAGACAGCTACGGCGACAGCCGCCGCGCCGTTGAGGACGCCTATCACAACGCGAAAGACCGCGTCACGTAGGCTGCACCCTAACCACACGACACCAGGATGTTGTTGGCGAATCAAGCCCTCACCCTAAATCCCTCTCCCAACCGTCCCTGCGGGACTAGGAGAGGGACTTCAGAAAACGGTTTTCTCCCCTTCTCCCAGCGCAGCGTTCGGGAGAAGGGGCCTGGGGACGAGGGCAAAACAGCAGGAAAATCAATTGACCAACAGCATCCACCAGGCCCTTAAAACCCCACTCTGGATGAGTGGGGTTTTGGGTTGGGGCTACTCGTTATCAGGGTCGGCGTCGTCAGGGTGATGATCCGCGTGACGGTCACGCGATAGCTCCAGCCAATGACGCACCAACTGCGTAAGGGATTGGGACTTTAGTCTTGTCGTGCAAAAGCCCTGCCCGCCGATGTAGGGCTATTGCAAAGTCAAGTTTTCACATCGCGGGGACGCTGTCCCCGCACCCCTGCAAAGGGTTAGCACCCTTTGAACCCATGCTTTCGGACGCTTTGCGTCCGAAAAGACAAGTTTTTGTTCACTTTTTTCAAAAAGTGACGGGTTTGGGCAGCGCCCAATGATTAGCCATGCAACTTTGCAAAAGCCCCGACTCCCGTACACAACAGGTAGCATCCCCCCCACCGCACATGGTAACCTACTCTCCGTCACCTGATGACGTGGAGTTGATACCCCCCATGCCCGCCCCAACCACTCCCGTACTAGGGCTATTGCAAAGTCAAGTTTTCACATCGCGGGGACGCTGTCCCCGCACCCCTGCAAAGGGTTAGCACCCTTTGAACCCATGCTTTCGGACTCAAAGCGTCCGAAAAGACAAGTTTTTGTTCACTTTTTTCAAAAAGTGACGGGTTTGGTCAGCGCCCAATGATTAGCCATGCAACTTTGCAAAAGCCCTGACTCCCGTACACAACAGGTAGCATCCCCCCCACCGCACATGGTAACCTACTCCGTCACCTGATGACGTGGAGTTGATACCCCCCATGCCCGCCCCAACCATCCACACCCCCCGCCTGACGTTACGCGCCCTGCACTTAGACGACGCGCCCGCCTACGCCGAGCAAGTGTTTAGCGACCCGGACGTAATGCGCTACATGAGTTCAGTAGGCATCGTGCCGCGCAACCCGCGTATGCACGCCACCGGCTATATCCTGGACCGGCAGCAGGAGTGGCGGCAGCACGGGTTTGGGGCGTGGGCCGTCACAGACCGGGCGAGCGGTGCGTTTATGGGGCATGTGGGGCTGTTCATCATCGGCGGGACGGACACAGTTGAGATTGGGTACACGCTGGGCCAGCCGTATTGGGGCAACGGCTACGCCACCGAAGCGGGCCGCGAGGCGCTGCGCTTTGGCTTCACCAGCGCCCGCCTGGACAAAATTATTGCCATTGCCTTCCCGCAGAACGTGGCTTCCGTGCGGGTAATGGCCAAGCTGGGGATGCGATCAATCGGCATTACCAACCGCTACTATAACCTCAACCTGGCCTGCTACGAAATGACCAGGGCCGAACACGCGGCGCTGTCCGGTTAGTGACACGCGAATCACCCGGTAGCATAACAACTCAGCCCTCACCCTAAAGCCCTCGCCTGTCGTTCCCCAAAAATTCATGATAGGTAAAAAATGTCCAGGCAGGCCGATAAGCCCCATTCTGTTTATATAGATGGCGCACAGACGTCTATTTAAAAAGATTAAACGAAAAACTTCATTCACAATGAGAGCGCAACCCCCACGATTGCGCTCTTATCAATCAGATTGCAGATGAGGTAGCACCCTGTTTCCCTTCATCAGATGTAGAGCTATCTGCAATCTCCATCTGGTAGAAGTTGCCCGGCTTTTTTACAACGTTGAAAATCTCACCATCGACCGTCACCGTTTGCTCTGCTGCCAGCATATCGACAATCTGTTTAATCGCGTTACGGCTCATCTTTTCTTTGAGTAGTCCATGCAGCGGTGCGACCTTCAAACCGCCTTGCAGATTATCCCAAGCAGTTGCAATCACCAGCTCACGTTCGCTCATCGGCTCGTCGGGTCGCTCGTCATCATCCAGGATGTGCAGTTGGTATGGTTCCAGGTCGCCATAGGCTTCGACAGCTAGCTTAACCGCCTCATCGATGTCATCGTCGGTGATGAGCGGCATTTGCACCTCAAACGATTTCCAGCCGCTAAATGCCATCATGCGACCGGGTATGTCTGCCAGTTTGAGCGATGATCGGTTGCCAGTCACGCTTTGAGATGCTCCAACGTTGGCTTGATGTCCGACGAACAGCGTTGTGAAGTTGTCACGCAATGCGGGCGGCATGTTGGATGCACGCGGCTGCTGAATACCTATCCATAGATGGATACCGGAGGCGCGGCCTATCTGAGTGATCTCGGTGCAAATGTCATCGATGATCGCTGCTTCTTCGCTGAATCGACCTCTTCGGGTATTCGCATACTCATCAAATAATATGATGATGCGTGGCAGCCGGTCACATTCGCTCACTCGCTTATTGTATTGGTTGATGTTCTTCGCAACGCTACCTATCCGCTTCTGTCGCCAGTGCATTTCGTCTCTTATCTTCTCTAGCACTTTGACAACCTCTGGCACCTGCGAGACGATGGTGTGACCGTCGTCGCCCCATCGCATCATGTGAGGTGAATCGGATAATTCGTTAAAGTCACCTTGATTTTTCAGGTCGATAATCGCAAACATAGCATCACGCGGCGATTGACGTTCGACGACGGCGGCGATGCTCGCCTGGACTGCAACGGTTTTGCCGCTGCCAGTGATACCAGTGAACATGATGTGAGTTGATGAGTGAGAGTCTAAGTAAGTCCAGTTGACGCGGCGACCACGTTTTAGCCCAGCTGGAATAGGAATGCGGCTATGGTCGGCTGTTTCGTATCGTGCCATCAGTTGCCGATACGTAACCAATTTAGGTATACCCTCATACAACCCCATTCGTTCGACGATGATCCAGGCACCGTTCGTGTTTTTTACATCCTCATCAACATGTGGTGACCACACCTCACGCTCCAATGTGGTCGATAATTCGGCCATCACCCATGGCTGCAAAATGTCAGTAACTTTGACGCCTTGAGGTAGCAATTCGATACTGCCACCGGCCAACCCGCGCCTGGATGCTGCTACTTTAAATTGATGTTGGTCTGGCGTCGTGACAACATGATCCCACTCTACGTAATCTGTTACTGTTTTTTCGTTAATAGTGTCGGTGTAGGAAAACCCTACGCGGCTCAACGTGTGGCTCATCTGGTCTGCGATGATGTCCGCTTCTTTTGCCATCATCAACAGCAATTCGTTCTCTTTTTTTTGTTCATCGACGGCGACAACATGTGCTTCCAACATCGACCTGATTTTATTTCGCTTTTGTAGCCTACGCTGAAGAGGTTGAACCTTATCACGCATCTGCTTTAATTTGGCGTGCTGCCTTCTTACCTCTGAGGAAATGTGCTTAAAATCATCCTCTGGCAGATCATCAGACTGTAGGCGAATACGGTTGCTGTTGTACTCCTGGAGGAGTTCATCGTATTTACCGACGCGCTCGTCGGCTCTGGTTTCTTTGATCGATTGTTCCAGTGCTTTGAGTTCACTCTTGAGCCGCTTCACAACCTTTTTACTGAGTATGGTTTTTCGATCCGCTTCATGAGCGGCAATAACCTTTTTGTTGTCGTCGTGTATCTCGTCGTCGCCTTGATACTTGTAGAGTGGCGGTGGAACTTCAATAAAACTATCGGACATCGTACCTATATCCCCCCTTAGTCCTGCAACCGTCCAGGCGAACAACTGTATTCGATTCTATCAAACGTTTCATTGCACGCTTGACTGTTCGATTACTACAACCGACGTGCGTTGCAACCATCGCAATGCTTATATATTCACGGTCACATTGTAATTCGAGTAAAGCCCGTGAGATTGCGAATTCAGATAATCCCATGTTTTTCCTTGCATCATACATTGTGAGCATCCGTGACCTGTTTTTAGACATTGTACCAAGTTGGAAAACAAGATACACGTTGGGGTGACAATATGTCACCGATAAAATGAGTATAATCATGAGATAATATGCGCATGAAAAACCTATGGATGCTCATCGCCTTTATGCTTGCTTACTCGCTCGTCGAAGCGGTTCCAATAGAACCAGGGTTTTTTGATAGTAGCTCACCCGTGCTTATTTACGTGGGCGCGTGGACTACCATCACCGATGCTGACGCGGTGGGCGGCGACCTGGAGACGACGAGCAGCGGGTCACTTGCTTTCGACCTGTTTACAGGCGGCTTTACGCTTTTCGTTCAGACGGGTGACGGTTCGACTGTTGATGTGTGCATCGAAGACGACTGCACACCGTTAGACCTGGACGGCGGCGGGGAATTCGCACGGGCGGATTTCACGGCTCTGGGCAGCGGGGCTAAGTCTGTCACCGTGACGGCGACGGCTGGAACCTTCGCGTTTGATGGTGTGTATGTGCATCCCGACGCGCCGATCACACAGCCGGTCGATGAGCATCCAGACGGTCAATTTGAATTCGGAGAGTTCGCTTATACGACAAAATTTCCGCTCATAATCACAGCAGGTGAATTAACTCTGATCGTGCTGATTTCGTTTTTGTCGTCGATCCAGATGGCAAATCTCGTTTTGTGGCTCTGGTACAGGGAATAGGTATGCCAACTGCAACGCCAACACCAATTCCAGAGGTCATCACCGCAATGGACGCGGCGAACATTATCGCTCCCTTCTGGTACGGTGGCTTATTGCTTCTAGTGGTAGTCATAGCGATGGGCGGTTTATTTTCCGTGTCACGCTGGGTGATGGGGCGGCTAATATGATCGTTCTGTTTGCATTCGTCTCTGAGACGCTATTGCCGCTGCTGACTGTTATCGTAGGCACATCGATAGGATTCGTGATGGTGGTATGGATTGCCATTGCCGCCGCCAAACTCTTTAAACAAATCGGCTAAAGGAGCCAACCATGTTCAACATCTCTCGTCGTAATCTGGTCATCATGTCAATCATGGTGTTCGTGTTCGTCTTCGCAGGTATCGCAGGTGCGCAGGATACCGTTAGTCTCGATGTTGAGACCTCCGCATTTATCGACGCAATTAACCAATGGCTGCCGCTAGCCATTTCGGTTGTGGTCATCGGCGTGGGAATCAGCGGAGCATTTGCCCTGGCACAATTTGTCGGTGATCTCATCACATCGGCATTTCGCGGTCGCTAGTAGGTCAATATGGCTAAGCGGCGTCGTCTGAAAGTCGTACACAAGCCACCCGGCTATGAAGCCTGGAAAGACGAGACGACCATACCCAAGCCAGCGCTTGGGTTGATCCTAGTCATCCTGGGCAGCGTGGCTGGCGTGGCTTTGTGTACGGGTGCAGGTGGCGCCACCTATATGATGAGCAGGGGAGGCGAAGAGCCTCTACCTACACTGGTTGTAATTCAATACACCAATACACCATCAGCAGTGACAGCGACGCCTGAAAGATTCAGCGTCCAGGTCATCGACCAGGTGCAAATAACACCGACGCCGACACCCTCATCGACGCCCATTGCAACTAAAGCCGAGCCAACAGATAGGCCAGATTTGCAGGCGACCATGAACGCCCTACTATCCGCACAAGAAACTAGCATACCTGCACAATCCGTCGGTCTGGCGACTGAGGTTGTCGTGTTTTGTGATGGTGCCCCGTTCCGGCGGTATCAGAGCGGCGACCGGCTAATGGTCACATTGACGGATAGTTCGCTGCGATTACTGGATAAACCGCGCACGGCTGGCACCGAACCAGAAATTATCATGCTTTTAGGCAATGGTCGAAACGTCACCATCGCCGGTGAGCCGACGTGCGGCGCGTGGGAAGGCCGCCCCGTTGTTTATTGGCCAGTTCGGCTGGACGGGGGACAGGGCGGTTATGTCGGTTATGGTCGTGACGAAAATGTATGGTTGGAGACGCGGTGATGAGGCGCTACGCAGCCTATGTCTTAGTGACTCTTATAATTGCAGGTTGCCAGAGCATCCCCGACATTGACCCATCAAACTATGATGGCTGGTGCTATACATTTGATCTCGCAAACATACCCATACAGAACAACCCGGCTGTGCAACCCTATTTTAATATTGTCGAAGGTGTTCAGGTACCATCTGGTTTGGCAACTGGCAGCAACGGCCAATTGTCGGTGACGTATGTTCATGATTCCATTGTGGAGATTGAGCAGGTCGAAGCAGATGTACAGCTAGATATTACTGCCTTCATTCCTGGTGTTACCTATGATGCATTAGGCGACATAGGTAACACCAGGAATGAAGGCAGTAATATCTAGCTGTACATCTGCTTCATTCCTGGTGTTACCTATGATGCATTAGGCGACATAGAGGTGTTTGGTGTACAAGAAAATGTAGAATTCTTGAACTTTTTTGAAGACACAACTGCCACATTAAAGGCTAGACCAGGATCGGCGAACATTGCAGGATCACGTGCGTCTATTGTGATTGTGACTGATCCTAACGTAACCGTCAGGATTAAACGTCTTACTGTTTATGGTAAATCGGCAAATCAAAATCCTTTCGGGGAAAATGACGATAACTGCGATGGTGCTGATCCCACACCGACGCAAACCAGAATACCACTAAATACAGCAACGCCAACTCCAACAGGAACGCAAATACCTACTGAAACACCTACAATCACTCAAACACCTACAATGACTGAAACCCCAGACCCGTCTGATGAGTTTTATCTTGTTCAGGTGGATTGGCTTTTAGATGCAGATACAGAAACTTCCCAGTCTGGTTTTTGGTGGCAAGCCTACCGAATCGAAGAGCGGCCTGCATTTGGTAATAGTGTACTGGTTGGCTTGTATGTCGATGATGCGATTACTATAAAACCAAGTAGTCAAAGTGTTTCGGTTGTGCGTGGCGATAATACAGATTTTGCTCTACCAGAGCGCAAAATGATCTCAGGCACAGGCAGCCGGTTGGCCTACAATTCTGGTTCGGGGGTTACTTGCGTATCAATGTATATGTCTTCTGAAAATGGCACAAACTTATGCAATTTATTTGCGGGGTCTGTTCCATATGATCAAATTGACAATTACAGCACAGGTTCTGTTATTGGCGATAAGCTCTGGAATGGAACAGCCTTACAGTCTGAAATAGACGACCTTCAAAATGATGATAGATATTTGCAGCTCTACGTTGAAGAAACAGGCGGTGACGGCTGGCAAACCAGAGGTGAACTATCAGTACCTTACCTCATTTACTATGGCGAGCCACCACCACCAACCCCAACACCCACCATTACTGAAACACCAACACCTACTGAAACTGCAATCTCGACTGCAACACCAAGTGGTTCGCTAGAATTCTACGCGGTGCCAGTGAGTATATTGGATGGCAACATATCAAAAACATCTAGTTCTAATGCTGTAGAAGGCTTATTTGAATTAGACATACCTAACACAGATCATCCTTTGGTTGGGTGGTTGCTCAAGTCCGACATCCAACCAGATACGCAAACTGTCAACAGTTTGCGATCCAACTACGGAATCAATCTACTGGTTAACGGCGATTTTCGCTACGGATTCGATAACTGGTTTAGCAATAGCGGCAATATAAATGTTGTTGAGGTTGCCGAAAGCCTACAATTGCAGCGGGTGACAAGCGGCGGTAGTAATCCCTGGATTGCACAAATAACTGATTCGATCAATTCCAACACTGGCGAAAGCTATGGCTTTGCAGTTGACTTATCGAGCAACAAACCTAACACAAGCGCCAGTATTGTTTTTCGCGGCCTTGACGCTAGCAACAGCAACGCGCAACCTGCTGAAACCTGTGATGTAACAATAGGAACATCTCCACTGAGAACCGTTTTCAGGGTGGAGAGCATTGCAGACTGGGATAACATCCAGATTCGTGTGCAAATCACGGACACGGACACAAGCAAAGTTGTGACCGTCGATAATGCAGAATTACGAGCAGTATCCAGCGACTTCTCAGGTGTGGATTGCACAACTGGCGGCACACTGCCGAGCGCTTTAGCTGATTTGCCGCTGGGGGCCTCATTGGCACATGATGACTTGCACTGCATTGTTGTAGATGGCTTCGGAGAGTTGCCTTGCACAACCATCCGAGACAATCAATATATAGAATATGATACGTTCTCTGTTATGAACGTAGCCTACTCCAACAACAGCAATCTCAGCAGGTGGGTGGGGCCTTTGCGGCTGGGCGCATCTATGACGGGTACCGGCTCGGCAACGGCAAATCTAACCACTGCCTATGCTATCTTTCGCCGTATCAATCTTGATACTGCCGGAACACTAACCCCTCTACCAAATGGCACTGAAACAATCCCAACTTCACAGCCGCCGGTTCAAACGGCGACCGCATTCGTAACAAGCACTGCACAGGCGGACGCAACAGCAGCCGCAACAGCGGCTGGAACTTTTGCACCTATAACGGGTACACCTGGCGATATTGAAGGCGGTACGCCTGGTTCAGGTGATGGCAGCACTATTGACGAGGGCACGCCTGGTTTAGGTGATGGGGATCTATCTGGAGGTCTCACTGGCGATGGCGGGGGCATCACCGGGGGTGAGCTGGGCATTATATCATCAGTGAGAAGTTTCTATACAACCGGTTGGGCTTGGATCAGGCTAGGCATTGCGCTGCCAACAGACTTATACATCCTCTGGAATGTATCGACTCCCGCCAACGTGGATGTGTTGCCAGATTGCTTAGGTGCGCCTCTGGAATCCAACATCTGCGCGGTGTACTACATCCTGGATAACACAATGTTCGATGGCACTCTGGGTGGACTCATCATCCCAGCGATTACGATTTACATCGACGCGGCACTGCTGTTTACTGTGCTGGGTTACATACGTGTGATTATCGCGTGGGTAAGGCAGGTGCTTGACTCATGATGTACCTGATTGCTTTTGTGATGATGTTCCAGGTGGCAACGGATACGCCCACGCCTGAACCCACACCCGAAGCGACCAATGCGGAGGCGGCAGAAATCCAGGATGAAGCGGCAGAGGCAGCGGCAACCGCCCAGGCACTTCAGGAGAATCCTTTTTTGGTGCCTGATCCCGATAACCGTCAGATTTACGATTCGACAGGTGCGCCCATCCTGCCAGAGTTCACGACAATAGCCATTGTCTTCTCATACGCCAAAATTCTTTTTGATGCTCAAACAGGCCAAAGCATATTTGGCCCGTTCTATCCGATTCTGGCTCATTTGCGCTCATACCTCATCATCACGCTGCTATGGTTACAGTTCTACTACCTTACGAAACTTATCATCGTGGTTGTTAAGTTTGCGCTGTTCCTTGTCCGTTACATAATACCGTTCTTAGGCTAAATATGTTCCCACCAACCCCGACGCCAAGTTCTTTTACCACAAGCCCGGTCACTCTTCCCGAAGTATCGCTTTGGGACATGGCACCACACGCGATCAACACCTGGAACAGCTTTGAAACTGCAATGATGCTGTTTCAGGTGCTAATGGTGATGTTCGTGGCCACCATGTTACTGATTCGTATTGTCAACTTTAGCCGTAGCCTCGGAGAGAACGAAATATGATTCGCCAGATTTACCGCTACCTTTACCCACATCGCAAATTGCACCGCGTACCCAAGGAGGTCAGCGCAGTTTACGAGCGCGTCCAGATGACGCCGGAAGAAGAGATTATCATCATGGCGGGCTTGGCACGCGATCCAGCCGGGGCGCGGGATACATTCAAGCGCCTGCACCGTCTGCACGGCGATGAGGTGTTCCGGCATGTGCGCCTGGAACTGAGGCGTAAACGCCACAAAACCGCAGGGGAACGCGCCTGGATGCTCATTCGCCAGATTTTAGGTGAGAATGAACCGCGCAAGCTCGAACGGCGGCGCAAAGTCGATCCAATGATTAAAACCGCCTACCGGCTGCCTGAAGACTTACGATGAGCAATCCGATCATAATCACTTACCTGTTATCCGTTGCTTTTTCAATGAGGGCGCTTATACCTAAAACCCAAACCTGGATGCTGTGGCTCATGGTGGCAACGCTCATCGTCGCCGGGCCTAAAGAAACCCGCCTCTGGAACAATTTTCACTATTGGATCAATGCAAAATACTTCGACGAACTGTCATACGACCAGCTTTATGAGTGTTTCGCCTTTGCCTCAGAGCTTACCGGCGTCCGCCGTAACCTGGCCAATTACGGCTGGGTTCAGGGGCCAGGTGCATGTAAGGCAACGTTCGATGATGTGCGATGGTCATCGTTCCAGGTCGATATACAGCGCTGGTTGGCATGGGATGATGTTAGGCGCGTCACGACTGATAAAGGGTTCAATGGCACAGTGCCCTGGCTAATCGCTGGAAAGCCGCTGGCTAACGTCGCATCGCCGGATGTGTTGGCGCTCATCGATCCTTTGTTGTTGGCAGCCGCGTTTGCATTCACCGGCTGGCGTATCGGCTGGAGACGAACCGGGTTCGCTGCACTGTGGTTGCTGACGTTCTGGGCTGTGTTCGACCGCTTCTGGGGAAATTTCCTACAATATAACTGGCTTGCGTTGTCGATCATCGCCGTTGTGCTGATGAAAGAAAAGCCGACGAGCCGCGCCGCCGGTGCGCTCATCGGGGTGGCTGCCAGCCTGTATATATTCCCCGCGTTTTTGCTCTGGAGACGACATAGGCGCGTGTGGGAAGGTGCTATAGCAGCTGGTCTGGCAATGGGGGTGCTGGGCTTATCAGTGGCGGGAATCGACGGTTACATGGCGATGCTTCACAATATGGCGATGCACAGCGACGCGATACGAACAGAGCCGTTCAACGTTGGAATGGCTAATACACTAAGCGGAGCTTTAAACCTGGATCAGTGGCAATTAATCGATGACCAGATGAGCATAGGCGCTGGTTACACGGTGCCAGAAGCGCCTAGATGGTGGCCGCTGATGATGACGCTCGTCATAGGATCGGGCTGGGCGGGTATGATGTTCGGGTCGCTTACTCTATCGCGCTACTACTACACGATTTTGGTTTGCTACCTCATAGAACAGCCCGACGCAATGCGTTGGCTTTTCGGTATCAATCTTGTGATGCTGCTGGCCTTGCTTATCGATGAGACAAGCGCGCAGATTCTTTTCGGTGCCATGCTGATGACAATGTTCGTCGTCAGAGCACGGCGACCATACATCAAACGCACCCGCGCCTGGATCCGTGATATAGGCAATCCTCAGTTTAGTTGGAATCAAATCTAGGAAATAAGCTGCTGAAATTCACAACCTGGTAGAGCTGATCGGTGGCATAATAGCACCCCTTAGCGCGTACAGTTGCTTACACAACCAATAAGAAAACGTAAGCTAAAACAGGAATCACAAGGGGTCATGAAAGGTCGTTTTGATGGCTGCTCGCTTGCGGCAATCAATGTCCTTTTCCGTGCTAATTCCATCCGGAGGCCGTTGAAGCTAAAAGAAACCTCCCCAATATGGAGCAGGCTTCT
>DAOTTY010000111.1:0-12416 GCA_034437575.1 Anaerolineae bacterium
GGGTCGCGGTTGGTTTTCCACTCCTGTTCCTCTTCCTTGCTGCGGTAGTACGTCCGGTTGATGTCACCGACGTGATGGCCGTGATAGCGGTACGTGTTGGCCAGCAAGAAGGCTGGCCCCTCCCCGGTGCGGGCACGTTCAACCAGTTCCATTGTCGTCAGGTACACCTGACGGGCGTCCTGGCCGTCTACCTCACGAGTAACGATACCGAATGATTCGGCACGGGCACTCAGTTCGCCAGCGGTCGTCTCGCTGTAGTGCGTGTACTCGTTGTACATGTTGTTTTCGCATACGTAGATGACGGGCAGCTTCCACAATTGGGCCATGTTCATCACCTCGTAAAATAGGCCCTGCCCCAGTGCGCCCTCACCGAAGAAACACACGGCAACCTGGTCGGTGCCGCGCATCTTTGCGGACATGGCCGCGCCTGTGGCAATTCCAGCACTGCCGCCGACGATGGCGTTGGCCCCCAGGTTGCCGCTGTCCTGGTCAGCAATGTGCATAGAGCCGCCCTTCCCCCGGCAGTAGCCCGCCTCTTTGCCCAGCAGTTCAGCAAACATCGGCTTGAACTGTGCCCCCTTAGCGAGGCAGTGGCCGTGCCCGCGATGCGTGCTGGTGATGTAGTCATCGCGGCGCAGGGCCTCGCATACACCAACAGCAACCGCTTCCTGACCGCTGTACATGTGCGTTAGGCCGGGCATTTTTGCAGACAGATAAAGCTGGTTGGCCTGATCCTCAAAGGCGCGAATCTTCGCCATTTGCTGGTATATGTGTACCCACTGCTCCCGGTCTACGCGGTCAGTACCGGCAAGCTGGGCCAATGGTGAGTTAGTCATTGGGTTTTTCCTTGGTTGCGTTCTCAGTACCGCTGTCCTGACGGACTTGCCGCAGGTGGTCTTGCATGGCTGCCCGCGCTGCCGCTGCATCCTGCTGTTTGATCGCTTTGAGGATAAGCCGGTGATGAGCCTGACCGCGTTCACGGGCACCCTGCACCAGGGCAATGCGCTCGCGCAGCTCTTGCAGTAAATCCACAATGGAAGCCATGAGATAGGGCAAAATTGCATTGCCAGAAGCATGGGCCAGCACCAGATGAAAGGAGTGATCTTCTTTAGCGTATTTGCTGATGTCTTCCATGTGGGCGTCCATTAACATCAGCGCCCGCTCCAGGGCCTCAATGTCGTCAGGGCTGGCATGAACGGCAGCCATCGCTGCAATTTCTGGCTCTAGAATCTCGCGGATTTCTACGATGTCGAGCAGATGGGTTTTTTTGTTACCGACCGATAGCAGTAGCCCAAATGATTGTGTGAACGCGGCCCCGGTGTCATCCACGATGAAGGTGCCCAGCCCGGCCTGTACCTCGACAAGCCCTTCTTGCTTGAGTGTTTTAATGGCCTCACGCACAACAGTCCGGCTGACGCCAAACTGCTCAGCGAGGGTGCGTTCGTTGGGGAGCTTGTCGCCAGCGGTAAGCTCGCCAGCCACGATCTGGTTGCGGATGCGTTGCGCCATCTGCTCGTAAAGGCGCTGGGATGCAAGAGGAGTTTGTGACATTAAACGATAACTTTGGCTGCAAAAAGTTTATTGTTTTGGTATAGTCATCATACCACAACATTAAAGTAACATAATCGCAGCGGTGCTACAATACCCAAAATCAACCGATTTCAGGGCTAAAACAGCACAACTCGGCAAAAAACTACCCTATTATCCCTAAAGCACTGGGCGCTGCGGCTGCCGCGCTACCGTGAGTTCGCGCATCCGCGAAAACACATCCACGCCAATCTGGTCATAGACGTGCAGCAGGTCTACCAAGACCCAGTTCTCGCGCAGCAGGCCGTTTTCACACCGCCAAAAGTCCAGGCTACGCATGGTAATTGCCTGATCCGACGGCACAATGCCCAGCCACCCATCCCCGCTAATGGTGACCGTCATCCCCGGCCATGCGGTAAAGGCCACATAGCTGTTGTCCCCAAACATGACGCCCCTGTCCATCAGCGCTTTGCGGTTTGGCATCGCCTTGAGGAAGGGAATTTGATGCCAGTTGCGAAAGCCGCTGATGCGCCGGGCGGTGCCAATACCCGCCGGGCCGTACCACGTCATGTGCGGATGCCAGAAGCGCTCTAACTGCATGGCCTCCGCGCCGCCCTCGGCAAACCGCATGAGTCCGTCAATCATGTCCAGCACAAGCTGCACACTTGCCGCCGAGGTTTTTGCGTCATACGGCCCGCGCTGAATGCCATCCTGGGCGGCGGGGCCGGGTACCAGCCACTCTACACCCAGGCTTGGCGCTAACGGCCATGCGCCCGCCTGCATCATCACTGCCGGGATGTCCCACAGGGCTTGCAGTTCGACAATCTGGCCGTCTGCTACGCGGTAGTACTCGTGGAAGCGCAGCCATACGATGTGCTGCGTGGGTGGGATGGTGAGCCAGGGGCGCTCAAACACGCCCGTGTAGTAGCCCGCGCAGCCCACCCAATTATCGCCATTGGCCTCGCCCGCCATCACAATGATGTCGCGCCGCTCTAAATCCGGGATAGCGTCAATCAGTGGCAGGTAGGCTTGTTCCAGCAGTGCGCCGGGGCCGTCCAGCGTTTCAAACGGTGAGGCAAGCTGAATCAGCGCGCCCGGCGCGACGACTTCGCGCACAGTCTGCTCCAGGTTGGCGCGGTTCAGGTTGTAAAGCGCCAACCGCAAGCGATCAACAAGGGCTTGATTGGCCCGGTGGTCAGTGGTCACAGGCGGCCCCCCTACTCGGCACCGTTGATGCCCGCCGGTGTGCTGGAAGGCGGGTTTTGTTGTGCTGGCTCTGTAATGTCATAAGCGCCCGTTAGCCCTTCACAGCCCCGGCGGTAAGCCCCTTAACGAGATTCTTCTGGAAGAAAAGAATCACCAGCATGATGGGAATCGTTGCCGAAACAGCAGATGCCGCTGCCAGCGTGAGGTGGCGCGGGTCTTCGCCACCTGTGAAGCGGGAAATCGCAACGGGCAGCGTCCAGTTGGACTGGGTGAGCAGGCGCACAAGCAGGAACTCATTGTAGGCCAGCAGCAGCGAGAACAGGGCCGTTGAGATGATACCGGGCCACACCACCGGCACGATCACACGGGTGAAGGCAACCAGACGACTTGCCCCATCAACCATCGCAGATTCTTCCAGGTCTTTAGGGATGTCCATGAAAAAGCTGCGCAGCATCCAGATGGTAAAGGGTTGGTTGACCGCCACCAGCGTGATGATGACAAGAAAATGGGTATCGGTAAGGCCGGTCAAGGTACCGATATAGAAGTACGGGAGGATAAACGCCAGTCGGGGTAGGGCGCGGAAGGCAAGGGCTGCAATCAAGATCACGACGCCAACATATCCTGCATAGCGTGCAAGGCCATAGGCCGCAAAACATCCAATAGAGATGGAGACAACAATCGTGCCTATCGTGACGATCAGCGTGTTGATGAAATAGTCGTAAAATTGAGACACATCTGCCAACTGTGGGATCGCCCACAGCAAGATCACAAAGCCCACCCCTGTGGTGAGGTACACTATCCAACTGGGAACGGGAATATACTGGGCGAAGATCAGGGCACTGATAAGCAATACGACGATAACAAGCAGGAAGAAGGCGAGCTGTGCCCCCCCTGTTTCTGGAATCGAACGCAGCCACACCTCTTGATAATTCTCCCAAGTTGGGGCGAATCCCCAGAACAGGGGGGTGCGTGAGTTGGCATCGCGGAACGTCTTAAACGATTGGAGTGTCGTCCAGAAGAACGGGAAGGCACTATAAACCGCAAAGAGGATTAATACAGCGTGAATCGCAAGTCTTGCAGTTGGATTTTGGACTTTACCCATGATTAGCGCTCCGCAATCTGTTCTTTGTAGGATATATACAGGTTCGGAATGAGTACGACCAAGATGCCAATCACGGTGATAATCGCCATTGCATTGGCCTTACCGAGATTTTGAACCTGCGTTGCCTGCTGAAACGTATAGGTCATAACCGAATTGGCTCTATAGATCGGGTTCAGGTTGTCACTTAGCACGAACACGCTGTCGAACACGCGGTACGTATCCATCATGGTAAACAAGAGGATAAACAGGGTCAGTGACTGTAGGTGGGGCAGCACAATGTAGCGAATCTTCTCGTGCCACCGTGCGCCGTCAATCGAGGCGGCTTCCATCAGGTCTGCTGGCAGCGTTTGCAGCCCGGCAAAGTAGACGACCAGCGCAAAGGGCGTGATGTACCAGACGCCGTACAGGATGATGAGCGCCTTGACTGAGAATTCAGTCGGACGGTAGCGGGTGTCGAATATCTCCTGGTAGGCAAAGGTGAGCGGCCCAGATGCCTCAAATAGCTGTTTGAACATCAGCGACCCGACGATGGGCACGATGATGAACGGCAGCAGGAAGATCGACAAATAGATGCCCCGTGTGAAAATAGACACCTGATCCAGAATCATCGCCACGACGAAGCCCACGAGGATGACCATAGGCACCACTAATACGATATAGATGGCAGTAAATTGAAAGGCCCGCCAGAACTGAACATCTGAGAGGACGTTCAGGTAATTGGCTGCGCCAATGAAATCTGGATTGGTGATGTTCTGGAAGTTCAGACGGGTTGCCCCCAGATAGATCGCCATCAAGAGCGGAATGAACATCAAGAGAATCATAACAATGATACTCGGAGAGGAAAAAGCGAAAAATGTGTCACGTTTCATAAGGATTACCCCGAAAATTTTGAGGGCTGCATTTTTGTGAGGTGAGGCAGAGGGCCACAGGCGCGTGCCCCCCTGCCGAACGTCGCAAATTGACGGGGTTAGGAGTCGATATAACCCTGTGCGATTGCCTCTTCAGTGTAAGCTTCGGCGGCGGCGTCCAGGGCTTCCTGGGGTGTCAGGTCGCCGGTACCGACGAGCGGCAGGAACTCACCGAGCTTCGCACGAACAATGCCGATGGCCGGGTGCTTATCGTAAATGCCGATGCCCTCATCAATGGTGGTACCGACAGCGCTCAGGTACGGCCCGCCGAACTCAGCAGTGGAGAGACGGCTTGGGGAGCCAATCGCCGCTGCACGCTGCTGGCTTTCCTCGTCGGCAGCTTCCATGATGATCTGGAAAATCAGGTCCGGGTCATCGGTCGTTGTCATGGGGATCGCGTAGAAGTCGTTCCAGGCGGAACCGGCGCGTGGGCTGTCCTCAGTGACGCGGGGAGCCGGTGCATAGGCGATCACGTCTACCAGGTCGGTACGCTCCGGGTCGCTCATGTTGGCGGCACGGGTTGCCCACATATTGGTTGCCGGGAGTGTGCCGATTTGCACGGCGACTTCCTGGTCGTTAAGGCTGAAGGAGTAGCCGAATTCACCCATGCAGGCGTCGGCAACATCAAGGATCAGTTCAATTGCCTGGACGCCCTCTTCGCTGTTGAAGGTCGGGTTAAGGTCTTCATCGAGGAAGTCACCACCATAGGCCCGCAGCATCTGGAAAAACTCAATTTCCCATGCCCAACCCGCAGACAGGTTGATGGTGAACGGTGCGTCGAAGTCGCGGTTGTCTAGCCCGATGGTGTTGCAGGCTTCGATGACATCGCCGTAGGTTTCTGGCACTTCAATACCGAATTCCTCGAAGACATCCTCACGATAGATAAGGTGTAGGGTGTTGTTGACGATGGGCACACCGTAAATCTGACCGTCAATGGTCACACCGTCCCATGCCGTTTGCGGAATGTCGTCGAGGTTGTATTCCTCACTGTATGCCTCGACAAGGTCGTTAAGCGGCAGCAGCCAGCCGCTACCGGCCCACTCGCCGACCTGCCCATTGGATAGGTGTACGATGTCGTAGGGGGAATCGCCACCCGTCGAAAGCGCGAGGCGTACCTGCTCCTGTGCATCTGCACTGGCGAGAAGCTGGGTATTAACAGTCACGTTCTCGACACTGTTGCAGCCTTCCAACTCTCCGGCGTAGAAGTCGGTGATGGGGAAGGACCACCCCATCATGCTGATCTCGACCGATTCAGCCGGTGCATCAATATTGCAGGCTGCGCCGTCCTGTGCCATCACCGGAACGCTAACAATCATCCCAAGCGCGGCGAAAAGTAAGATGAAACGCTTCATAAGTTGTTGTTCCTCACAACTTCAACAAAACAAAAACTACTAAAAAGGTGTGCCCAGCCTTTGCCAGACAATCACCACCTTTTACAAAAGATTTGGCCAGGCCGGGCGTGATGTTTCTACGCTTTTAGCACCTTTCACATACCGCCCTGAATCATGGTGGCCTTTGCTGCCACCTACTACCGTTATTTCGGCTAATCTATGGGTGTATTCACTGTGCATCCCCTACAGCCATTCAGCGCTTTGGAAGCTGTCGATGAAGACAGGCCCAACTGTTTTGAAAGTTCACTAATGGTGATTGATATTATTGCAGTGCCAAAAGAGCCAATGAGCGGGACATTAGCACGAAATCGTTTTAGAGGCAAATTATTTTAAGTTTAATTTAAGGTTTGGTGGGCCGCCGTTAATTCTTTCAGCAGCATTGGCTTCTTGCGGGCTGCGGGAGAGTTGGGCTGGGGAGAGGGGCTGAGTCGTTACCGTAAATTTATGACAGCAACCTAACTTGGCACGCAATGCATTTAGGGTTACATTACCAGCAGTGGAGATTCAGATTGGGGCAACGTGCGTTACATATGGCAATCCGAGTAGGTTGGGGTAACGAAGACCAGACGATCATCTATGTACAGTTGATCTACGGTTGGCGCACAAGCGACATCCCACAGGCGGGCCGTGAGATTCGTGATAGGTGCGAGCAGACCGGGCATTCGGTGTCGCTGCTGGTTAACTCTGCGGATACCGACACGCACATTCAAACCGGCCTCATCACCGAACTGACCCGCGCCCGCCGCAGCATCCCCGATAACCTGACCGAGGCGGTGGTGGTCGGGGTTGGCCCGACGGATAAGGTGCTGATTATTAGCATCTTGCAGGCCGTCTTCCCGATGTTTGTGCGCCACATTCAGTTCATGGACAGCATGGACGAAGCGATGGCCTACTTGAGCAAAAGCCACAACGCCAACAGCTAAGCGGCGTTCACCTGTAGGGCGCTTTCGAGGATTTGCACCGCCCACTGCCGATCAACCACCACAAAGCGCAGCGTCAGGCCAATGGCAATGACCGACCCAACCCCCAGCACCAGCGTGATTGCGTCTGGGCTGTTTAGCGCTACCCCGATAATGATCGCCGCCAGTATCACCAGCACCCCAATCAGCGCGGTGTAGCTGCCCCCCTGCCGCATGTGGCCGCTGACGGTTGTACCGCCGTCGGTGGCGGCCAGCGTGCCCACCACAATCGCCGTTGCGTAGTCCACGCCCCGGCTGCGCCGCTTGCGCACCAGCAGGAACTGCGTCACGCCGCCAGCATCGGCGGCAAAGTCAATCTGTTGGCTGTGTTTATCGAACGGGCCGCCGGATGGGTTGTCCTGCTCAACCGCACTGGCAAGCGCCTGACGGCAGGCGTCCACACTGAGCGGTGAGGTATGGTGAAAGTCACGCTGGCGCAGCACGCGCTGCTGCCACATCGGCAGGCTGTCAGATTGAGGCAGGGTCACGGGCACAACTCCAGGGTTAGGCGGTGAGATGCCCCGTTGATACCGCACCCCGCGCCGCAACGCAAACCGCGTTTGTTGTGGCGGCACCATTTGACTGGTGTAGGTGGGGTCTACACTTGAACGAGGCTCAGCCGCCACGCCCCACAGCGGCCAGCAAAAGCTATAGAGAGAAAGGGCACGGCGCTGACGCGCCGATGGGGTTTCACCCCAAACCCCCAGAAAGACAGAGACCAGAAAACAGAGTATCAGAGCTATTCATAAGAGCGGGCACAGCGAAAACCCAGGCCGAAGTCGAAATCGGGGTTGTCCCCGCCGCGATTGGCAGACCGCCGGTCGTTCGACGTAAAGCCAAACGCGCCGCCACGCAACACCGCTGAATCGCTACAATACAGATTATGGCATCGGATTCAGGGTTAGCCAGTCAAACGCTGGGCCTAAAGAGCGGTGGTCGTTATTATTTATAATACCGTCTGGCACGCTTGTTTGATAATGGAATCTGAACACACTTTCACAAGCCATATCCCTCACATTCCGCAGGAAAAATGCAGCGATTTGGGGGTTATTGTGCAATCTCTCTGAGCGACTATAACCTTATTTTATCAGGGGTAGACCGGAAGCGCCTGGGTGGTAGCAAGGATAGATGATGCGAATCCTTCTCCATGAGTCTACGCGGTGGCTTCTTCCGGCAGGCGCAGGTAGGGCCGCAGGAAGCGCCCGGTGTGGCTGGCCTCATTCGCGGCGACATCTTCCGGTGTGCCTGCGGCAACCACTTGACCGCCGCCCACACCGCCTTCTGGCCCCAGGTCAATGATGTGATCGGCCATTTTGATGATGTCCAGGTTGTGTTCAATCACGACCACCGTGTTGCCGTTGTCCACAAGCTGCTGTAACACATCAATCAGCTTGGCCACGTCGAAGGCGTGCAAGCCTGTTGACGGCTCATCCAGGATGTAGAACGTTTGCCCGGTGGCCCGCTTGGCCAGTTCACGGCTTAGCTTAATGCGCTGCGCCTCACCGCCGCTGAGCGTGGTTGCAGGCTGCCCAATACGGATGTAGCCCAGGCCAACGGCTTTCAGTGTTTCCAGCTTGTTGTAAATCGTGGGGATGTTCTCGAAGAACACCAGCCCCTCATCGACGGTCATTGCCAGCACATCTGCGATGCTTTTGCCCTTGTAATGAACTTGCAGCGTTTCCCGGTTGTAGCGCTTGCCCCCGCAGATGTCACACGCCACGTAGATGTCGGCAAGGAACTGCATTTCGATTTTTAACTGCCCCTGCCCCTCACAATTTTCGCAGCGCCCGCCCTTCACGTTAAAGCTGAACCGGCCTGCACTGTAGCCACGAATCTTGCTTTCTGGCAGGTCTGCAAACAGCGACCGGATGGCATCAAACATCTTGGTGTAGGTGCCCGGATTGCTGCGCGGCGTGCGCCCGATGGGGCTTTGGTCGATGTTGATAATCTTGTCGATTTGCTCAATGCCCTCAACCGCGTCGTGTTCGCCTGCCCGCTCCCGGTTGCCGTTGATAACCTGCGCCAGCCGCTTGTGCAGGATGTCTACCAGCAGGGTACTTTTGCCGCTGCCGCTTACCCCTGTGATGCACACCAGCTTGCCGAGCGGCACGTCCACGTCAATGTTTTTGAGGTTGTTCTCGCGGGCACCGCGCACTGTAATCACCTGGCCGTTGCCCTCGCGCCGCGACTGCGGGATGTGAATTTGAAAGCGCCCGGATAGATAATCCCCCGTCGGGCTACCTACCACATCCATAACTTCCTGTGGGGTGCCCTGGGCCACGATGGAACCGCCGTTTTCACCTGCCCCAGGCCCCAGGTCAATCAGGTGGTCAGCCGAGCGCATGGTATCCTCGTCGTGTTCGACCACCAGCACTGTGTTGCCCAGGTCGCGCAGGTCTTCCAGCGTGGCGATGAGGCGCTCGTTGTCGCGCTGGTGCAGGCCGATGCTCGGCTCGTCCAGCACGTACAGCACCCCGGTCAGGCGGCTGCCAATCTGCGTGGCCAACCGGATGCGCTGCGCCTCACCCCCACTGAGCGACCCCGAAGACCGCGCCAGCGTCAGGTAGCCCAGGCCCACGTCGTTCAAAAAGCGCAGCCGGGACTCAATTTCCTTCAGGATTTGCGAACTGATTTCGCGGTCACGCTTGGTGAGGGCCACATCACTCGCGCTCAGGTCTGTCGTCCAACGGTACAGGTCACCGACAGACATGCCCGTCAGTGTGATGATGTCTGTATCTGCCACCGTGACGGCCAGGGCTTCCGGGCGCAAGCGCCGTCCGCCGCAGGTCTTACAGGGCACCTGTGCCATGTAGCCTTCGATTTTGTCACGCATGTAGTCCGAGCTGGTTTCCTCGTAGCGGCGCATCAGGTTGGTCACCACGCCCTCAAAGTGGGTTTCGTAGGTGCGGCGGTTGCCGTAGCGGTTCTGGTAGGTAATGGTAACTTTACTGCGTCCGGTACCATGCAGAATCGTGTCCTGCTGCTTTTTGGTGAGGTCGCGCCAGGGTTTGTCCAGCGGGACATTGTAGTTTTCACTGACCGCCTCCAGGATGGCTCGATTCCAACTGCCGTCGTCCAGCGTCCAGCCGCTAGCGTCAATTACCCCGTCCAGGATGCTCAAATCCGGGTTGGGTACCACCAGCGTCGGGTCAACCTCCAACCGAAAGCCAAGCCCCTGGCAGTCCGGGCACGCGCCTTTGGGCGTGTTAAAGCTAAACAGACGCGGCTCCAGTTCCGGCAGGCTACCATGCCCGTTGGGGCAGGCAAAATGCTCACTGTAAAGGATGTCGCGGGGTTCGTCGCCGGTGATGTCGTTGACGATCACAACGCCGTCGCCCTGTTCGAGGGCGGTTTCAATAGCGTCCGTCAGGCGGCTTTCGGCGCTTTGGGCTTCTTCGCTTTCCGGGTCATCGTACTCACGGATGATGAGGCGGTCTACCACGATTTCGATGTTGTGGATCACATAGCGGTCTAGCTGGATGTCGTCGTCCAACTCGCGGGTTTCGCCGTCCACGCGCACACGGGCAAACCCTGCCTTGCGGATGTCTTCCAGCGTCTTCTGGTGCGTGCCCTTGCGGTTGCTCACGATGGGGGCCAGCACTTGCAGCCGCGTGCGATGGGGCAGCCGTTTGACCTCATCCACGATCTGCTGGGCACTCTGCGCGACGACTTCCTCGCCGCACACCGGGCAGTGGGGCACGCCCACACGCGCAAACAGCAGGCGCATATAGTCATAAATCTCAGTCACAGTGCCCACCGTTGAGCGCGGGTTAGAACTCACACCCTTCTGGTCGATAGACACCGCCGGGCTAAGCCCTTCGATTTGGTCCACGTCGGGCTTTTCCATTTGGCCCAAAAACTGCCGGGCATAAGCGCTCAGGCTTTCCACGTAGCGGCGTTGGCCTTCCGCGAAGATGGTGTCAAACGCCAGCGATGACTTCCCCGATCCGCTTAATCCGGTGAGGACGACGAGGGCATTACGCGGGATTTCAACGTCAATGTCTTTGAGGTTGTGTTCGCGGGCACCGCGAACGACGATTTTGTCCTGGCTCATAGAATACCCGTTCAGTTTAGGTCATCAGGGGATGGAACGCACGTTCATTTTAACAGGGGACGAAATGAGCGGCAACTACTCGGTTAGTATAACGAGGTGGCCTGCAATGTGGCGTAAGTGTTACGTTAAAGGTGAAATAGGGGGCACAGTACAGCATTGTGCCCCCCATATTTGCGCCTAGTTTTCAGCGGTGGCCGTAGGTGTGGTTGAAGACGTGGCTGTGGGCGTAAGCGTGATGGTCGGTGTGGAACTTGAACGCAGTATCGTTGCCGTTGCCGCCGCGTCCACCTTATCCTCACGGATGTTGACATCGCCCAGCCAGCGCACCACAGCGACCCACGTGCGGCCCGGCTTCATCATCATGGGCACGTTGTTGCCATATAGCAGTTGCAGCGCATCGCCGGGGTCCTCGCTGCGGCGACGCCAAAAGCCCTGATAGTACAGCCCATCACGCAGCAAGTAGGCGCGGCCCTGCTCACGCAGCGCAATTTCAATTGAGGCATTTGTTGCACTCAGATCAAACAGGTCGGGCCGGTTAAGATGTTCCACCTCAATCACAATAAGGTTGTCTACCCACAGTTGCTCATCGGTGGCGGCATCCACATGCTCCACGCCATCCGTAAAGCGCAGGTAGCGCTCCGTTTCCGGGTCGTACTGCCAACGCGCACTTGTTTGCCCATACCAGTCAATAAGCACATCCTGCACGGGTTCGCCGTTGGGGTCTGGCGTGCGGTTGAAGGCGAAGCCCTTCGCCCGGTAGCCATCATTGATACCGCGTGCGTCGGCCCGCTCCCACACTTTGTTGGTATCCACGAACAGCGTGTGCTCGTAGTCATAGCCGGGGCGCTCCACACGGCAAAAGCCCGCCTCTTCACAGTTGTCGCCAATGGACGGTGAAATCGCCTGAAAGCGCCAATCCTGGCTCAGAATGAGTTCCTGCACTGGCCCACTGGCCCCGGAATAAGCCAGCAGCGCCTGATGCATGGGCACCAGTTCCAGGTCCATCAGGCGGCCACTGCGAACCGGCCCGACGACTTCTGGCGCGTTGCTGCGGTAGATGGCCGCAAAGCGTGTGACGCCGCCCTCAACCTCGTATTCATACACGACGTCTGCGGCATTGAGGCCGGTCTGCGGGCGCACCACGGGCGGATAGTTGCTCACTTTAACAATCAGGTTACGCCGTCCGAGGGCCTCGGCACTTGGGTACGGTAATCCTGTCAGCGGGTTGGTGCCTTCCGGGTAGAAGATTGGCCCGATGGGGGTAGGCGT